>CAYVII010000173.1:0-3718 GCA_964451475.1 uncultured Rickettsiales bacterium | reverse complement strand
TTGGTAAAGTTAAGGCAGATGAAACAATTGACTGTAAAGGCAAGCTGCTAACCGCAGGCCTTGTTGATATTCAGGTACATGCACGTGAGCCTGGTCAGGAGAAAAAAGAAAATCTGGAATCGGTAAGTAAATCTGCAATTGCAGGCGGCGTAACTTCAATTGCTACAATGCCAAACACCAAACCGGTGGCCGATGATACTGCAACAATAGATTATATCCGCCGCCGCGCGCGTGAGACCGCGCTATGCAATGTTTACCCTTTCGCCTCTGCAACCAAAAACATGGAAGGCAAAGAACTTTCTGAAATTCTTACACTTGCCGGTAACGGCATAGTCGGCATTACCGATGACGGCCTGCCGCTTATGGACTCAAGCGTTATGCGCTTCGCCCTTACTTACGCGGCTGAAGCTGGCATAGTTTTCAGCCAGCATGCGGAAGATATAACCCTTACCCGCGGCGCGGTAATGAATGAAGGCATTGTTTCTGCACGTTTAGGCTTGCGGGGATATCCTAACGCGGCCGAGGCAATAATCATTGAACGTGACCTGCGCATTCTTGAGCTGGTACAAAAAGATTATCCGAAGGTAAAATACCACGTACTCCATGTTTCAACCGCTGAAGGTCTTGAGGCAATAAAAGAAGGCAAGAAAAAAGGCCTTAATGTTACATGCGAAACTGCGCCGCATTACTTCACACTGACCGATGAAGCAGTAGAAGAATACCGTACTTTTGCAAAAATGAACCCGCCTCTTCGTGCAGAAAAAGACCGCAAGGCAGTTTATGATGCCGTCTGCAGCGGCATTATAGATGCAATAGCAACTGACCATGCCCCGCATGACGTGGAAAGCAAACGCCTTCCGTTCAATGAGGCTGCATTTGGCATTGTAGGGCTGGAAACCCTACTGCCGCTCTCACTGGCGCTTTACCATAAAAAGAAAATATCGTTAAAAGACCTGCTGGCAAAACTTACATACAAACCTGCAGACATCATTGGCGTTAACAAAGGCCGCCTGAAAAAAGGTGCAGATGCTGACCTGACGCTGATAGATCTGGATATTGAGTGGAAGATCGACCCTGAAAAATTCCACAGCCGTTCAAAGAACAGCCCGTTCGAAGATTACAAAGTAAAGGGCAGGGCAGTTAAGACCTTCGTTGGCGGCCAGCTGGTATATTCACTTTAGATTACAGTTTCTTTTTGCTGGCCTTCGGGCAATTTCAGTTTGCCTGTAACGCCGCAGCCCGTAGTGGTAATGGCGGCTATAAAAACTATAAATAATATAATAAGCAGGCTTTTCATCATAACTTGTTATCCTAACAAAAATCCCGGATCCTAAGACCCGGGATTTTTTTATTTACTCGATCACTCGCGGATTTCGTATTTTGAAGATTTTTTATTTATCTTCAGGTCCTTTCCGTCAGCTTTTTTTTTAGGCTGGGCAACATTGTGGTTGTGATGGCCGTCATCCGGAGTAAGTTCCGGAAGGTCATGGAAAGTGTGGAAATCCGGAGGAGATGGAACAGTCTATTCAAGCGTATCAGCGCCTTCACCCCAGTAGTTCGCGCCAACTTTTTTGCCGCGTGTTACCGTGTAGATCGCAAGTATGACAAAGAATACAGTTGCAATGGCAGTAATAAGTGAACCGATAGAAGCTACGTGATTCCAGCCATGGAATGCATCAGGGTAGTCTGCATAACGGCGAGGCATACCCTGAAGACCAAGGAAGTGCATAGGGAAGAATGTTACGTTCACGCCTATCATTGTCAGCCAGAAGTGCAGTTTACCCGCCCATTCAGGGTACTGACGGCCCGATATTTTGCCGATCCAGTAATAGAATGCCGCAAACACCGCAAATAGTGAACCTAGTGACATCACATAATGGAAGTGCGCAACAACGTAATATGTATCATGCAGAACGAAATCCAGGCCTGCGTTAGCAAGCACAACGCCGGTTACACCGCCGAACGTGAACAGGAACAGGAAGCCGATAGCGAACAGCATAGGAGTTTTAAACTCAATAGAACCACCCCACATTGTTGCAAGCCATGAGAAGATCTTAACGCCGGTTGGAACCGCAACAAGTAGTGTTGCGATTGTGAAATACGCGCGCGTATTAACATCAAGCCCGACAGTGAACATGTGGTGAGCCCAAACAACGAAACCTACAACACCGATACCTACCATTGCGTATACCATGGCAAGGTAACCGAACACCGCCTTGCGGCTGAATGTTGAAATTATCTGGCTGATGATACCGAATGCAGGAAGGATAAGGATGTAAACCTCAGGGTGACCGAAGAACCAGAACAGGTGCTGGTAAAGAACAGGGTCGCCGCCGCCTGCAGGAGAATAGAATGCAGTACCGAAGTTACGGTCGGTAAGTAGCATTGTAATAGCGCCTCCCAGTACAGGTAATGAAAGTACAAGAAGGAAAGCTGTTACAAGAACCGACCATACGAATAAAGGCATACGGTGCAAGGTCATGTTTTTGCAGCGCATATTGAATATGGTAACGATGAAGTTGATAGCACCAAGGATAGATGAGATACCGGCAAGGTGAAGAGAGAAGATCGCAAGGTCAACTGCGGCAGACGGGTGACCGCCCGTTATAGTTGAAAGCGGCGGGTAAACCGTCCAGCCCGTACCTGCGCCCTCACCCACGAATGCAGATGCAAGAAGTAGAATGAAAGCCGGAGGAAGTAGCCAGAAAGAAATGTTGTTCAAACGCGGGAAAGCCATATCTGGTGCGCCAACCATGATAGGAACGAACCAGTTACCGAAACCGCCGATAAGTGCCGGCATCAGCATGAAGAATACCATCACGAATGCGTGCGCGGTTACAAGCACGTTGTACCACTGGCGCGGATTGGCGCCAACAAGCCATTGTTCGCCCGGCTGGTCAAGTTCCAGACGGATCCAGAAAGAGAAGAAGCCGCCGACAAGACCTGCAAAGATCGAGAATATAATATATAGCGTACCGATATCTTTATGGTTGGTTGAAAATAACCAGCGTTTAATGCCTGTCGGTGTGTCTGAATCGTGTGCCATGATGTACCTTGGTTTAGTCTATTAATTCTTAGTGTTTTGCTTGAGTGTTTGCTGCCGGAGCTGCTGCTTTGGCATCAGCCTTGGCATCTGTTTTTGCATCAGCTTTCGCTTCAGCAGGTTTTGCTTCCGCTTTTTTGTCGGCAGTTACGTTTTCTGTTTTTTCCGCTTCCGCTGCAGGTGCAGGGGCCGCTTCATCAATTGCAGGCGCAGCAGGCATTTTACCGCCTTTGCTTTCTACCCATGCTTGGAAGTCAGCTTCAGATAGTGCAATTACTTTAATTGGCATCTGTGAATGGTCAGGACCGCAAAGCTCATAGCAGTTACCGTAATAAACGCCTGCATCTTTAACTTTGATCCAGCCTTCATTTACACGGCCCGGAACAGTATCGCGCTTAAAGCCAAGTGCCGGAACACCCCATGCGTGGATAACGCCGTTAGGGTCAGCCGTTAAAAGCAGACGTACGGTTTTACCAACCGGAACAACCATTGCTTCATCAACTTCTAAAAGACGTGGCTGGCCTTCTTTAAGGTCTTTTGTAGCAACCATACGGCTTTCAAATTCGGCAATGCCGTAGTCCGGGTATTCATAACCCCAGTACCACTGGTAACCGGTGATTTTTACTGTAAGGTCAGCTTTTTCTGATTTATCAACATAGTAAAGAACGTTAAGTG
>CAYVII010000172.1:0-3721 GCA_964451475.1 uncultured Rickettsiales bacterium | reverse complement strand
AACGGTAAGGAATTCTATGTTCTGGAGATCAACACCCACCCCGGTATGACAGAACTGTCACTACTGCCTGAGATTGCAAATTATGCAGGCATCACCTTTGCCAAACTGGTGGAAATCCTTGTCAAAAATGCCTGCTTGCATAAGATTAAAGGCTGATTTAGTAAAGTCTACCTTTAATCCTTACGAATATGGTCGCCAGGAAGAGCAGAAGCTATATTGAAAATTACGAGAAAGTTGCAGCGAAACGCCGCAACCGTAACCGCATGCGCCGCGTATACAAAGTATCGGTGCTGGGGCTATTTGCTTTTATCCTGCTTATTTCTTTCTGGGCATCGGGCGATAGCGGCGAGAACCGCTTTGTAAAATTCTTTACTCGCAACGCACAAAACGCGGCAGGCAGTATGGGCTTCAAACTTGAAAAAGTCAGCTTTGAAGGAGAGAAATTCATTGGCCAGGAAAATCTGGTTGAAAAACTTGGCCTGCTTTACGATACGCCGATACTTGCGCTGAACCTTGAAGAGCTGCGTTCACAGGTAATGGAAGATAACTGGGTGAAAGACGCAACCATCAAACGTATACTTCCGGCTGAAATAAAAATCTCGATCACCGAACGTAAACCGCTGGCTATCTGGGAATACCAGAAAAAATATTACGTGATAGACGAAGAAGGCAAGCAGCTTACAACGGTTGACAGCCCTGACGTTCTTACCCTTCCAATGGTTGTCGGTGAAGGCGCGAATAATAAAGTAAAAGACCTGTTTGCCCTGCTGCAAACGGAAAAAGATATGTTTGACCTTGTTCAAGCCGCCGTGCGTATGGGCAACCGCCGCTGGAACATTGTATTCATCAACGGCATCGAAGTATTACTTCCCGAAACAGACACTGACGAAGCATGGCACAAGCTTGCCACGCTGAACAAAGAAAAAAATATTATGGAAAGGTCTATTAAAACTATAGACCTAAGACTGCCTGACCGTATTTACATACGTACGCTTACGGGTGAACTTATCAACGGCTCAACATTAAGTAAGGAACAAAGTGCGTAAGAGTAGATCAGGAATAATTGCCGTTTTAGATATCGGCACCACGAAGATCGTTTGCTTTATAGCACAGATCAACGCTGACAACGAGCTGAAGATAATCGGCATCGGGCACCAGCTTGCGCAAGGCATTAAGGCCGGCACGATATCTGATATGCGCCTTGCCGAAAACTCTATTATCGCGGCTGTTTCTGCGGCCGAGAAAATGGCAGGCGAAACTATTGATAAAGTTGTTATCAGTGTTTCAGGCGCGATGCCACAAAGCGTGAATGTATCAGCAAGCATAGATATTTCCGGTGAACAGGTTTCCCCGCGTGACATCAAACGCGCTATTATCCGTGCTAAAGAACAATATCAGTACGACGAGAACAAGCGCCGTATCATACACGCCATTCCTATTTCATTCAGCGTTGATGATATACGAGGCGTTGATGACCCTATAGGCATGACAGGTGATATGCTGACTGCAGATGTTCATTTAATTACCGCATCTGAATCAGCGATAAAAAATATTGCCAATTGCGTAAGCCGTTGCCAATTGGAAATTCAGGATTATGTAATAGCATCCCATGCGGCAGCTCTTTCTGCACTAACAGATGATGAACGTGAACTTGGCGTGACACTTCTTGAAATGGGCGGCGGCGTAACGGGAATTTCAGTCTTTTATCGTGGCCGCAATATTTTCACTGACTCGGTTTCATTCGGCGGAACAAACATAACATCTGATATTGCGCGCGGCCTTAGCACTTCACTAACTTGTGCCGAGCGTATCAAGACACTTTACGGCAGCGCCGTTACTTCTTCTAGCGATCATGATACATCGATAGAAATATCTATCATGAATGAAGATACGGGTGAGTATGATGAGGAAGTCTCAATATCCAAAACAAAACTTCTGGATGTAACTATACCGCGTGTGGATGAGATATTTGAGATGGTACATAAGAAGATGGAGCAAAATTCCATTTTAAGAATTGCCAGCCAGCAAATAGTACTTTCGGGCGGCGCTAGCCAGCTTGTTGGCCTTAGGGAGCTTGCCATGAAGAAATTTGGCAAGCATGTGCGTCTTGGCAGGCCGGAACTTATTGACGGAATGGCAGATTTTACCTCTAACGCATCGTTTGCGGCATCGGCGGGCCTTATTAACTATATTCTTAACAATTATCATATCTATGACAAGGTAGAGCCATCTGCCCGTTATTTAGGCACAAATGTAAGCCTGAACACCAATCAGGGCATGTTTTCCGGCCTGGTAAACTGGTTCAAAGAGAATTTTTAATAAAATTTGTCCTATTAACCATTTATTGTCAAAAAAGTGACATACTTCCAGAGTAATATACAGGTTTAGGGCAGTAAAAACGCATCTTTCTTGGCTAATATTTATTAAGGTAATAGGATTAAACTTCCAAACTAATAAGGGATAAAAAATGAAACTATCAAAATCTAGCATTTCAACACTGTGCCTAATGCTTGTTGCTGCCATAGCTATGGTTGCAATGCCTGAAATAGCATCTGCTGCTGCCGAAGGCGGTATCGGCGGTGCAATGTGTAACGTTGTTAAATGGTTCAACGGCCAGACAGGTAAAGCAATTGCTACTCTTGCTATTATCGTTCTGGGTATCGCTGCGTTCTTCGGTAAAGTTACCTGGGGTATGGCGCTTATGTTCGCTATCGGTATCTTCGCGATATTCGGTGCGGCAAATATCGTGGAAGCGGTTGCTTCAGGCGGTAGCATGACAAGTTCTTGCTAGATCAAACGTAAATAAGGCCGCAGGTAATGACCAAATCATTGCCTGCGGCTTATACTCAAATTAAACGGATATATGCAGAAGCAAGAAGTTAGCGAATATCTATATAAAAAAGCGAAAGTTATCCTTCCGTTATTCGTGATACTTTGTCTTGCACCTATCAGCATAAACTACCAGGCTCTTGCCTGCGGCGGTTTTAACATAAATATTACATTCATGAGCTTTACCCTAAGCACGGGCAACTGCGGTATTGCCGATGCCATATGCACTGTGGTTGGCTGGTTCCAGGGTTCACTTGGCAAGGCAATTGCCTCTCTTTCAGTTATCTTCCTTGGCATTCAGGCTTTTTTTGGCAAAATCACCTGGGGCACAGTAGTACTTTACGCTGTTGGTATATTTGCCATATTTGGCGCAGAAGACATTGTTGGCGCCTTTGTTGGCCCAACTTTTAACACCAACGTTTGTTAAGCAGCAAAAATAAGTGTAAAAATGAGTATCAATGAAGAAAAAACAAAAAGCAGAGCCAGTAACCAGAGATATGATCTCCCACGAGTTCATTCCCTATGCCTGCCATTATTCTCCTGATACTGTACTCACCAAGAACGGTGAGCTTCTTCAATGCATAAAAATAAGTGATAGCGGCGGCACTTCTGACTATGAATTCCGCAAGCTTCTAAGAAACGCCATCAATTCTGCCATAGACCCTTCACGCTTTGCTGTATGGATACATACCGTGCGTTCCAACAGCGGTATAAAAAGCTATGATGAAAACGACTATCCGCAATATGTTGACTATTTATGGCGCCAGCATCTGCCGATAGAGATACATTATATCAACGAGATCTATATCTCTGTAGTAATTGACTCAACTCAGTTTGAGCCATGGAGAGCAAAAGACTATATACGCAGCTTAAGCAAAAAAGCAGAAGAATC
>CAYVII010000171.1:0-3736 GCA_964451475.1 uncultured Rickettsiales bacterium | reverse complement strand
ATATTGACGGTGCGGAGTACAGCAAATTCAGCCGCCTTAAAGGCAAAGTAAAACGTCGCAACTTCCCTAAAATAACCATAACAATATTACCGCCTACCAAACTTGAGGCTAAATCACAAGGGCGCGGCAGGCGCGAGGAAATTGCCAACTCATTACAAAAACTAATGAGCGAGCTGCAATTTAAAGCCAGCAATTATGAGCGCCCTATGCTTGCATCTATCATTGACGCTTCAAAAAGATATGGCGCTAAAAAAATCCTGCTTGAGGACATAACCCGCAAAACGCTTAATTACCGCAAGCTGTTTTTAAAATCCATCGCGCTTTCAACGGCGCTGGCAAAGAAGGTGGACGGCACGCATATTGGCGTATTGCTTCCCAACACACTTGCAAACCCTGTAACATTGATTGCCCTTCAACGCATAGGCAAAGTGCCGGCTATGCTTAATTACACCGCAGGTTCTGCCAGCATAAACAATGCATGCAAAGCGGCAGAAATCACAAAAATAGTCACTGCGCGCGCCTTTGTTGAAAAGGCAGATCTGGGCCAGCTGATATCAGAGCTTAAGGGAGAAATAATTTATCTGGAAGATATTGCCAAAGATATTGGCATAGGTGGCAAGATAGCAGGTGTTATAGGTTCACGCTTCCCTGAATGCGGCTTTGCCAAAGCGCTTAAGGTTAGTGCAAACTCCCCTGCTTTCATATTATTTACATCAGGTTCTGAAGGTACGCCAAAAGGCGTTGTGCTTTCGCATTCCAACATTAGCGCAAATATCCAGCAAGCGCGCAGCGTTATAGATTTTTCCGAGCGTGACGTTCTGCTTAACGTACTGCCGATGTTCCACTCTTTCGGGCTTACCGCAGGCACAATACTTCCGTTATTTGCAGGCATCCGAACCTTCCTATATCCTTCGCCGCTACATTATAATATCATCCCCGAGATCTCATACGCTATCCAGGCAACCGTATTATTTGGTACAGATACATTCCTGAGCCGCTACGCAAAAGCGGCGCACCCATATGATTTCTACGCCCTGCGTTTAATTGTATCGGGAGCTGAAAAGCTGAAAGAGCCAACGCAAAGATTGTGGAATGAAAAATTCGGCAAGCGCATATTGCAGGGTTACGGCGTGACTGAAACTTCACCCGTGCTGTCGTTCAACACGCTTATCTTCCACCGTAATAACTCGGTGGGCAAAGTAATACCGGGAATGGAATATAAGCTTGTTCCGGTTGAGGGAATTACCGAGGGTGGAGAACTATGGGTAAAAGGCCCTAACGTGATGCTGGGCTATTTAAAAGCCGATAAGCCGGGTGTTTTACAACCGCCTGAAGATGGCTGGTATGCAACGGGCGATATTGTGAATATTGATGATGAAGGTTACATCTTCATAGTAGGACGTGCCAAACGCTTTGCAAAAATTGTAGGTGAGATGGTAAGCCTTCCTATGGTTGAAGAATTCATTAGCAAAATATGGCCGGGCGAACCTGCAGCCGTTATAGCCGTAAAAGATGACCGCAAAGGTGAACAGACAGTGCTGGTGGTTGAAAATAAAAGCCTGAAGCTTGCCGATATGCGCGAGAAAGCGCATCAGCACGGCGTGCCGGAAATTGCCGTTCCGCGCCGTATGGAAGTTATGACCATACCGTTACTTGGCAGCGGCAAGATTGACTATCCGACGCTAGAGAAAAAAGTGGCAGAGATAAAAGCGCCGGAATCACCGGAAGCCGGGTAATTACTTAGACTTCTTTTTATTGATAAGCTCAACCGCTTCTTCAAGCGTCAGCTTTTCATGGTCGGTGCCTTTTGGCATAGCAACATTCAGTTTGCCGTACTTGATGTAAGGGCCAAAGCGGCCTTTTGAAAGCTCAACTTTTGTGCCTTCATGCTCACCAAGTTCACGGATAAGGCCGAAGCCGCCTTTAGCTGCGGCGTTTGCCAGCACATCAACCGCTCGATTGATACCTACCGTCATAACATCATCAACTTTAAGGCTGGTGAATTTATCATTATGCAATAAGTAAGGACCAAAACGGCCTATGCCCGCTTTAATTTCCTGTCCGGTTTCAGGGTGGATACCAACCAGACGCGGCAGGCTCAGGAATTCCAGCGCCTGTTCTAGCGTTACTGTTTCAGGGTCAACTGTTTTAGCAATCGTGAAGCGTTTAGGTTTTATTTTCTTTTCGCCTTTGCCGCTTTTCTTCGGCTCGGTCGTTTCTTCACCAAGCTGCACGTACCAGCCATATGGCCCCTGGCGCAGTGTTACGTCCTTGCCTGTTACAGGGTCAATGCCCAGCAGTTTAGGTTCTTCATTTGCAGACTGCGCCTCACCCTCTTCACCATCGTAATTCATTTTCTGAGTGTAATCGCATTCAGGGTAGTTTGAACAGCCAATGAAACTGCCGAATTTAGAAAGCCTTATACCTAGTTGGCCTTCAGAGCATTTAGGGCAAGCTCTGCCATTAGGGAATACGTGTTTTTCCAGCGCTTCGTTCAGGCGTTCAAGAACTTCGGTTATTTTAAGTTCCGATGCCTCGCCGATCTTTTTATTGAATTCACCCCAGAAATCACGCAGCACCTGCTTCCATTCCATCTTGCCTTCAGAAACTTTATCCAGCTCTTCTTCAAGATTAGCGGTGTAATCATATTCCACATAGTTGCGGAAGAAATTGGCAAGGAACACGGTAACAATGCGGCCGCGGTCTTCAGGTATGAAGCGTTTTTTATCCAGCTTTACATATTGCCTGTCCTGCAGCACAGAAATAATGCTGGCGTAAGTAGACGGGCGGCCTATGCCCATTTCCTCAAGTTTTTTTACAAGCGACGCTTCCGAATAACGCGGAGGCGGCTCAGTGAAATGCTGTTCGGGCTTAACTTCGGCAATGCCAAAATTTTCGCCTTTCTTTACTTTCGGCAGGCGTTTTTCATCTTCTTCCGCTTCATCATCAGTGCCTTCCTCGTAAAGCTTCTGGTAACCGTCAAATTTAACTACAGTGCCGGTTGCGCGGAAGGTTGCGTATTTATCATCGGTCACAAAATCAATTGATGTCTGGTCGAACACAGCGTTTTCCATCTGGCTGGCAACCATACGTTTCCAGATAAGCTCATAAAGCTCTGCCATGTCGGCGTCTAAAAACTTCGTGGCTTTTTCAGGCGTCAGCTCAACATCCGTAGGGCGGATTGCCTCGTGCGCTTCCTGGCTGTTGATGGCTTTACTTGTGTAAACACGCTCTTTATCCGGCACATATTGTTTGCCGTATTTGCTTTCAACCAATATGCGCGTTGCCTTTACGGCCTCGGGTGCAACATAAACACCGTCGGTACGCATATAGGTAATAAGACCGCCGTCTGCATTTACGCCTTCATATAGTTTCTGCGCCATTTGCATTGTGCGTTTTGCGGTAAAGCCCAGTTTACGCGCTGCTTCCTGCTGTAATGTTGAAGTAATGAATGGCGGCTTAGGGCTGCGGCGCACTTCTTTTTCAGTTATCTCGGCAACTGAAACAGATTTACCGCTGATTTTCTTTTCGATCTTTTTGGCATCAGCTTCATTGTTGATATCAAATTTCTCAAGCTTTTTGCCTTCAACATGGGTAAGGCGGGCAACTATTTTGTTAGATAGCACCGCGCGGATATCCCAATATTCTTCAGAATTGAACTGTTCTATCTCAGACTCGCGGTCACAGATAAGACGAAGCGCAACTGACTGCACGCGGCCTGCCGAGCGTGCGCCGG
>CAYVII010000170.1:0-3795 GCA_964451475.1 uncultured Rickettsiales bacterium | reverse complement strand
TTCCAGCAAGATTGGGCGGCCCACGTTACCGCTGCCTGCAAATTCATCATCGATCTGCGCTTTTATGCGGTTATATTGCTCATCGCTTAAATTGCCGCCCGCTTCCCCGTTTTGTTTTACCACCAGCGCGCCGCTTGGCCTTGCTCCGTTTTGCAGCAATGACTGGTTCCACGCGCCCGCCTGGTTATGCTGGTCTATGCTGTAAGCCGCCGCCTCAACGGGTGAAAGCCCGTACCAGTCATCCAGCGGATGAAAATTCTTTAAATGCAAAACCTGTGACGGCTTGTAATCTTTGTTCTTATTGCTCCCCAACTGGTAGCGGTAACCCGCAGGCATTCCACCTGCACCTGCTATCACGCTCACACGATCCGGCCTAAGCGCATGCAGCTCCAAAGGCTCATCATTGCCAAGCGCCAGAATATAAGAATTCCCGCTTATCAGCTTGAACGAATATACGGCAGTAAAGAACTCCGCCATTCCCGTTCCGGGGTGCGGCGCTTTTAAAAGCTTGCCCATTGCATGTTTGTTAAGCTCAACATAGCCCGCCGCTTTCTTTATCTTAAAACCAATACTTGCGGCAGCTTCGGCAATACGCGCAACTGATTGATGTGCAATTACGTTGCGTATATAAGCCTCACTGGCAAACTGCCCGTAATTGCGCCCGCTCCACACGGCCTTACCGGTCTGGTAATAGTAAGCTTGTGAAGTGAAAGGCAAAGGTGAATGCACGGCAGATTTCTTCCTGCCGTATTTAGCAAAGATTTTTTTCATGTGACTCTATGGGGTTTGTTAAAAAGCAGGCTAGGAAGCCGCTCACAGTTTTACTATTCTATAATTACATCTTAACTGCCGTATGTGTGATAAGTCAAATTACGACCACAAGAAAAACGCTATTATTTTGAGCAGTTTATGAAAAAATTTGCATATTCATGCATTACTCATAAAATTGCGGTAGTAAATACATCAGGAAGAAATATGCCATACGTTAAGCTCAACACCGTGCTAAAGCAGGATCTATCACCAAATGACAAGATAGAGCTTAAATATCCTGAAGGCGTTACGCAAGGCAGCTTCTTTGGTTCAATTGATCACACTCTTGGCATTGAATCGCGTTTTTTCCGCTCACCTAAAGATTTCATTGTTATCCCTACACACGATAATATCGTTATTCACTGGGCAGCCAATATACGCGTACCTGCGGGCGCACTTATGCACTTCCAGCTACAGGAACAGGGCGGCGAGTTTTATACGGACAACAAAACAGGCGTTACCGTTAAAGGCATGGTGCATTCGCCAACCTTTCTTGTGAATCTTGGCTCAGTTGCAGACAAAGACGCAAATTACTACGTGCAGGCAAACAGTGTTGATGAAGCCGGCCGTCTGCTTCTTACCAACAATAAGCCCGATGTTCCGCGCAACGTGACCATCCATTCAAATGATGATGAAAGCACCGTAACATTTGTTGTTGAGGGTGAAGATGTTTACCTGCGCCCGATGATTGAAAACATCAAAGGTCCTACCACAGGTGTAATAAACGGCAAAAAAGCTTTTGCAAAAATAAACAAGATAACAGTTTCAGGCCGCTGCAACGGCAATGTAAGCATTGGAACGGGCAATCGTCTTGGCCTTCCCGTATTCGTTCCGGGTCAGGGTTATATCTTACAGGAAATGGTCAACGGCATGCCGATTACAGGCGGCATGATAGTTGCTGGCGAACTTAATGTACCAACCGCCACAACTGGTGACAGGCGCGGCACATACAGCCCTCCTCCATCAGTTCCGCTAAATGGCCGTGATACAATTCAGTTATTTTTGATTTTGCCAAACCCCGGCAACATCGGCACGCCTGATTTTGCAGGCTAGTTAAAAATGGCCGCCCCGGCTTTGCCGGCTTTATCTGCCACGGCAACGCTAAAACCAAGCATCATTTCCTTTTCCAATAAGGCAACCGCCTCTTTGGTTGCATCATGGCGTGCATATATTTTCATCTTGGTTACTACAGACCTTCCCATATCCTCATTCAATATTCTGCGCGCATCCTCCATAGTTTGCGCTGCACCAAGCTGTTCCGCAAGTTCATACGGGAAGCCCTGAAAGCCCAACTCACGGTAACAACCATAATAAAGACTGGCAATGTCCTGCGGTGTTTCCGTAACAAAACCATGTTTAGAAATTGCCTCAACTCCCATAGATCTCATAACATCCTTCATGCTAACAACAAAAAGCTCATCTCTCTGTGTATGAAAAACCAGCACGTTGTTTAACGTACGGAAGGCCGAACGCACTTCAGGCAGTTCAAATTTTTTCTGAATATAATTAATATCAAAAAGCTTTTCCTCAGCATCATACTGGCTCATTCCTTTTTCAGCCGCTTTTCTGCTAATTACTCCGCACAAATTTAATAATGATGTAAACAGCCTGCTGGCAGTTCCACCCGTGGAAGTTCTAAGAATATCCTGCTCATCCGGATCACGTTCAAGCAATCTTTTTGACATTTCCTTGCCGCAATAAGCAAGACGGCATTCTTTTGCATCCATTTCAATTTCTACTTCAAAATCACCGTCTTTGACTCTGGCAAAACCGTCTTTTATGGCTTCAACTTTCTGCCTTAAATTTGCAAAAGGACATTTAGGTTTATTTTCTACGCCTGATTTTTCCAGCCCTTTCTCAAACAAATGGCCAATTCTATTACCAAATGCACGCATTGAATGATGCACGGCATCAAGAAATATCCCCAGCCCTTCAGCATGCTCATGCTTATGTGTGTCTATGGCAAAAGTCGGCAGCTTATGCAAGTTAGTACCCACCGCTTTTATAATAAAATCGGGTACTTGCGTATCACCAAATATATCGCGGTCATGGTCCAGCCAGATATAGAAAGACCTCATCTTCTCCAGGAAATTAGACATCACCTGAAGATCCGCACCATTTTTTAACCATATCGGCAGCGCAATCATTAAGTTAGCTTAATAACCGATTGCAACTTAGTCAACAGTTTTAAACCCGCCTGATACCCATATTTCCTGTCTTTTTCAACCTGCTCCAGTTCAAGAACTGGGTAAGTGCATCCACCATATCATCATGCTGGCAATCAGGAAAACTGCACAGCTCAAGCTCCAAAAGGCTTGCAGCGCTTAAGCTTTTGGTCAAAAACAACCTGCCAGCCTCAATTAGAGGGGTTACTGCCGCCAGCCTTTGCAATTTATCATTTTTGGGCATTTGCGCTATTAACGGCAATTTGCTCTCGCGCCTTAAGTCCTGCAGCAAACTCTGCCCGCTCGCTTTATCTTCAACCAATATCCCAACCGGATTCCACTTGGCTGCCAGCAAATTTATACGGCGCTTCAGCTCCGGGTACTCCAGCTTATCCCTGAAAATATCCGCCACATAATACCCGCCCGCCGTTTCAACAAATGTTATACAGACCGAATAATCATTGGCCACCCCCGTTTTTATTGCCGTATCCCACGATTGGTAAACCAACCCTTCTGGCAATGCTTCATAATATTTCAGCCATTGCGGCTTTACCAAACCCGCATCTAAACTTAATGGCTTTTGCAAATACTGCGCTGCGAATCCATATTCACCCAAATCTGTCTTTATGCGCTTTATCTCTTCCCACCCCTCGCGCTCTTCATGCAAAAGCTGCCCGTTATCATTAACCGCAGGCAAACATAAATGCTCCCATGTACCGCGTTTTAGTAAATTGCCGCTAAGGTCATCTTCATGCAAACGCTGCGCAACCACAATTATCGCGCCTTTCTTTTTATTGTTCAGCCTTGTTGAAAGCGTCTG
>CAYVII010000169.1:0-3814 GCA_964451475.1 uncultured Rickettsiales bacterium | reverse complement strand
AAGATTCCACTAAAAAAACTAACAAAATACGATGATGGACGCAATCATTGCAAAAAGGAGAATGGTATTTGGCAGAATTGCATCAATTCTGATTGGCGTGGCAGGAGTCTGCATGTGGTCACCCTATGGGATCGGGGTAATAATCATTTGCATCTTCCTATTCTATCTAGCGAAAGAAGCACCGGGAAACCGGAAAAGCCTGTGCCTTCTGATCTCAGGTCTTGGCCTGATAGGTATGGCAGTGCTCCAAAAATCCGGGCAACCGATTATTGTCGTTATGCTTGCAGGCATAATCACCTGCATTCTATGTTTACCTGACGAGTAAGAACATCACTCATCAGTAAGAACGGAGGGGGCGAAACAGCAATGTTTCCCCCCCTCATCTTTTATGCGTTTTCTACTTTTTTTAAGTGCGGCTGCTTTTCTTCTTCCAACTCAATATAGTTCACATTCTCGGTTATTGTGATGGTTGGGATTTGCGCGGGAAGCTTTGATGCGGTCTCGGGTTCTACTCCTAGATCAATAATGCGTTTTACGCGCGGAAGAAGGCGCGAGTTTGCGGTGCGGCCAATATCGGAGAATTTTTCTGCCGTGGTTTTTATGGCCTTGCCAACATCAGCCACTGCGCGGAGCATAACATCGAGCGATGAAATTACCTTGCCCATCTCATCTAATATCTTTTTGTAATTCTGCTCTTGCTTTGCGCGGCTTATCTGGTGGGTGGCAATGCTTAGCAGCATGTGCATTGATGCAGGCGTTGCAAGCAGCACGCCGCTTTCACGGCATTTGCGTTCAAACTCAGGGTCACATTCAAGCACGCGGCCATAAGCCGTATCATTTGGCAGATACATAACTATTACCGTCACGGCGTTATCTGTCTTTACGCGGGAAGCGCCCACATAATCACGGCTTGTTAGCTGCTGCAGGTGCGTGTTCATGCTTGCGCGGAGCTTTTCTTTAAGTGAGTCAGCATCATTTTCTGCCGCCGCGATCTCGATAAAATATTTAGAGGTCTTGGCATCAATCAATATCAGATTGCCTGCAGGCAGGTTGATTATTGCATCGGGGCGCAGGCGCGTGCCGTCAATGGCAGATTGCATATCAAAATCCCTGCCCTGCTCCAGGCCGAAATTCTTAAGCGTATTTTCCAGCCCTATCTCGGCAAAGTTAGATGCTTTTACGGGGCTGGTAAGTGATTGCCAGATGGCTGAAAGTTTTTTCTCCTGCGTCTGGCTTTGGCCGTTGATGGCAGAAAGTTTTTCAACAACGCTTTTGAATTCTTTGTGCAGGTTCTCAGTTTCCTGCTTTGTAATTTCCTGTGCCTGTTTTTTGGCCTGCTCGTTTTCCTGCTTATGGGTGGCAAGTAATTGCTGGGTCAGGTTTTGCGAAACTTCCAACGCGGCAGCTTTGGTTGCCTGCAAAGAGTCCTCACGCAGATTTTTAATTTGCTCGGCCTGCTGCTTTAGCAGTTCATTTTCTATTATATATTTTTGCGATTGGTTCTTCTGGAACAGGAAGCCTGCAGCGAAACCGCCAACAAGGGCTAATATTATATATATGGCTATCATGCAGCCATAATATAACTATTCAGGTTTTATGCAAACAGGAAGCTGGCCGCTTTAAGCTGGCGCTCGGAAGGTACTTCGGGCGCAACAAGTTCCCACGCCAGAGGGTTATCAATCAGCGTGCGAAGAATTTCATTATTAAGTTTGTGGCCTGAGTGAACGCCAACGAACTCACCCTGAATATGCGCGCCTATAAGGTAAAGGTCACCCACGGCATCTAATATTTTGTGGCGAACGAACTCATTTTCGTAACGAAGGCCTTCTTTGTTCAGAACTTTGCCGTCATGCACAACAATTGCGTTCTCAAGGCTGCCGCCTTTTGCAAGCCCTGCGGCGTACATCATATCCACTTCTTTCTTCATGCAAAAAGTGCGGGCATCGGCAAGTTCTTCACGGAATGTGGTTGGCTTGAAATCAAATTTAGCAACCTGATGCGCTATCGCCTTATCGGCAAAATCAATATCTACCTTAACTTTGAAGCCTTTTGACGGGCGCAGGATCGCCCATTTATTCTCATCACCCACTTTAACTTCGTCTTTGATGCGGATAACGCGGCGGTAAGCGCCAAGCTCTTTCACGCCAACACGGTCTATCATTTGAATGAAAGGCGCAGATGAGCCGTCCATGATAGGAACTTCAGGGCCATCAACTTCTATAATAGCATTATCAATACCGCAGCCGTAGAAAGCGGCCATAAGATGTTCAATGGTAGAAACCTCAACGCCGTATTTATTGGCGATAACAGTGCCCAGGTTAGTACGCACAACATTGCCGAAATGCGCTTCTATTTTTGATTCTTCTGATTTAACGTCTGTACGTATAAACAAAAAACCCATGTTTGCGCCTGCCGGTTTTATTGTAAGCGTGATATGCTTACCCGAGTGCAGGCCAACACCGCTGCAAGACACGGAACTGTTGACGGTTTTCTGTTCGATCAATTTCATGTCAAAAATGATACTATCCTTAGCTGCATCTCTCAAATAACAAATTGTTACCGAATATTACAGGTATAAGCATATGAAATAGGCTAAAAAATCCTTTTCTCTTGCCATTAAATTATAATTATATAATTATCGCCCCCTTATGAAAACGGAAGTACTTCAGAAACTAGAGCAAAAGCGCGCAAGTGCGCGTATTGGCGGCGGCACTGCCCGCGTTAACGCACAACATGAAAAAGGCAAACTTACCGCTCGCGAGCGTGTTGAGGTTCTGCTGGACCCAGACTCTTTTGAAGAGCTGGATATGTTTGTGGAACACCGCTCGGTCAATTTTGGTATGCAGGATAAGATAACCCCAGGTGACGGTTGCGTTACCGGCCACGGTACTATAAACGGCCGTTTAGTATATATATATTCACAGGACTTCACGGTGTTTGGCGGCTCACTTTCTGAGACCAATGCAAAAAAAATATGCAAGATCATGGACCTTGCGGTTAAAACGGGCGCTCCGGTCATTGGCATCAATGACTCGGGCGGTGCGCGTATTCAGGAAGGTGTCGACTCACTTTCAGGCTATGGCGAAATATTCCTGCGTAACGTAAAAGCTTCCGGCGTTATTCCGCAAATATCACTTATTATGGGCCCTTGCGCAGGAGGTGCGGTTTACTCTCCTGCCCTTACAGATTTTACATTCATGACGCGTGGTACATCTTATATGTATGTAACCGGCCCCGATGTTGTAAAAACGGTTACGCATGAAGAAGTGAACCATGAAGACCTTGGCGGCGCAGATGTTCACACTTCACGTTCAGGCGTTGCAGATTGCGCTTTTGATAATGAACTGGAAACACTCTTGCAAACACGCAGGCTATTTAACTTCCTGCCACTGAATAATAAAAGCGGCACCCCTGCCCGCCCTACAAATGACCCGATTGACAGGGTTGAAACTTCCCTAAACAACCTTGTACCTGCTGACAGCAACAAACCTTACGACATGAAAGAATTGCTCACACGTCTGGTTGATGAATACGACTTCTTTGAAATTCAGCCTGATTACGCAAAGAACGTAATTATAGGTTTTGGCCGTATGGAAGGCCGCTCGGTTGGCTTTGTTGCCAATCAGCCAATGGAAAAAGCAGGCTGCCTTGATATTGACGCATCGCGCAAAGCTGCGCGTTTTGTGCGTTTCTGCGATGCTTTCAGCATTCCTATTGTTACACTTGTTGACGTTCCGGGCTTTTTGCCGGGTGTTGACCAGGAGCATAACGGCATCATCAAACACGGCGCAAAACTTATTGCAGCTTACGCCGA
>CAYVII010000168.1:0-3837 GCA_964451475.1 uncultured Rickettsiales bacterium | reverse complement strand
ATCGCCTTGGCAGGAGCCGGAAGAACACCCGCCACACCCGGAGCAGCAAGAAGACGGTGACGGTTTCTCTATGATCGGCGGTATCAGAGCAAGCAAACCTAACTCTATCAAGAAAATAAACGAAGTTATCAATAACAGCCCTGACGAAGCGCTTCAGATACTAAGAAGCTGGATGTACGGGTCAGACGCAGCGTAATTAGAAGGTAAATAAAATGGCAACACAAACTGCAGATTTCAGGAAACTTTCAGGCGCTGACAAAGCTGCTATTTTCCTCATGTCTATCAGCCAGGAGAACGCGACAAAGATCCTGGAAAAGATGGAAGAGGATGAGATCAAGGAAGTTTCTTATGTAATGTCAAACATGGGCGTTGTAGCGCCTGACCTTGTTGAAAGGCTGATGGTCGAGTTTGCAGAGCGTCTTGGCGGTGGTTCAAGCATTGCCGGCGGTTTACAGCAAACAGAAGCGTTACTTGCCAAAATTCTTGGTAAAGATAAAGTTTCTGGCATCATGGAAGAGATCCGTGGTCCGGCAGGTAGAACTACGTGGGATAAGCTTGGCAACGTGAACGAAGAGGTTCTGGCCAATTACCTTAAAAACGAATATCCGCAGACAGTTGCCCTTGTGCTTTCACGTATTAAGCCTGACCATGCTGCAAAAGTAATTTCTATTTTCCCTGAAGAGCTTGCAACTGAAACCATTCAGCGCATGCTTAATATGGATACCGTTAAAAAAGAGATCATTGAACGCGTTGAGGCAACGCTTCGTAAAGAGTTCATGAGCAACCTTGCGAAAACCCATCGTCAGGATTCTCATGAAATGATGGCTGAGATATTCAATAACTTTGACCGTAACGCGGAAAGCAAATTCATGGGCTTCCTTGAGCAGAATAACCCTGAAGCGGCAGAGCGCATACGTCAGCTTATGTTTACGTTTGATGACCTTCTTAAAATTGATGCGGCCGGTATTCAGGTTGTTATGCGCAGTGTTGATAAAGATAAAATGCCTCTGGCTCTTAAAGGTGCGAACGACAAGATCAAAGACCTGTTCTTCAAGAATATGTCAGAGCGTGCGCTTAAAATACTTAAAGAAGACATGGATAATATGGGCCCTGTACGTCTGCGTGACGTTGAGGAAGCTCAGATGGGCATCGTTCAGGTAGCAAAAGAACTTGCTGCTAAGGGTGAGATAGTAATTTCTGAAGATGGGGCAGAGGATCAACTGGTATATTAATGCAAGCAGCGACAATGAACATAAAACAATTTACATACGAAATTTTTGACGGCGTAGCGAATACTGCCAATATAGCGGGGAGCTATATTGCAGAAAGCTTTAAGTCAAAAAGCAGGCAAGACGCTACCGGCACTCAGACCGAAGAGGTTATAGAGCAGGCCCCCCCGGCTGCTCCAACCTTTTCGGCTGAAGAGCTGGAAGTGGCAAAGGGTCTTGCACGTGAAGAAGGTATTACGCAGGGTTATGAGCAGGCTAAAAAGCAGTTTGAGGAAAAGCAGGTTGAGAAAGAAACAAAAATATCTGAGCTTCTTGCCGGTCTTGGTGCGGAAATAAGCCGTATCGGCGCTGAAATTGAAAGCCGTAAAGAGGTTCTGACGCGTGACCTTGCAGACCTTGCGGTTAGCCTTGCAAGGCAAATTTGCAATAATCTGCCCGAAGAAACCATTAAAAGTCAGATGGAAAGCCTGATAAAGGAAAGTCTTGCAACACTTGATGACGGGCAGAAGGTAAAAATAACGCTTAGCCCGAACAATGCGCAGGAACTTAACGGTAAATTTACCGGCGCCGAGCTAAAAACCGATGAAAGCCTTGCTAACGGAGATTTTCGTATAGAATGGCAAAACGGTTACCTGGAGCGCGATACGAAGAAATTATGGAGCAATATGGAAGGCATATTAAGCAAACATTTTGCTAATAACAAAACAATAGAAAATAATAATACAGAACAGGGAGAATAAAAATGGCAGATAACGAAGTATTTGATGACTCAGGCGAAGCTAACGTAAGCTTGGAGGCGGTATATGATATTCCCGTGCAAGTCTCTGCGGTGCTTGGTCACACAGAAATGCAGGTGAGCCAGTTACTTAAGCTTGGCCGCGGCGCGGTAGTTGAGCTGGATCGCAAAGTGGGTGAGCCGGTTGATATTTACGTGAACAACCGTCTGGTTGCGCGCGGCGAGGTAGTTATCGTTGAAGATAAGATCGGTATCACCATGACTGAGATCATCCGTCAGGAAAATAAAAATAATAATAGCGGCGGCAACAGGTAGTTAATTATAAGATGGCAAATAAATCCCCCCGCAGCGATCTTTCCACGCTAATTGGCATTCTGGCAGGCTTTGCGCTTGTGCTGGTTGCCATATTCATGAGCGGCGGTGGCAAAGGCTTTCTTGACCTTGCTTCGTTCCTTATAGTTTTCGGCGGTACTTTTGTTATCACTATTGCCTGCTATTCAATGTCGGAAGTAATAGATCTTTTCGCTTCTATCCGCAGGCTGGTTCTTCATAAGATCAAAAACCCTTCTGAAGCTGCGTCATTTGTAGTTAAGCTTGCGGAGCATGCAAAAAAATTTGGTATGCTGGGTTTGCAAAACCGTGAAAATGAGATCGAGAAAGACTCAACTTTGCAAAAAGGCGTTAAAATGCTCGTTGACGGAGCAACGGTTGAAGAGGCAGAGCAGGTTATATCGCAAGATATACAAAGTGCTATTGAACGTAATAAGCGTGCGGCCGCAATACTTAGAAAAGCAGCAGAGATCGCACCGGCGATGGGTCTTATAGGTACGCTTATAGGCCTTGTGCAAATGCTTACGGCGCTTGATGAACCTTCAAATATCGGTCCGTTCATGGCGATTGCGCTACTGACGACGTTATACGGGGCAATGCTGGCTTTCATGGTTCTTACGCCGCTTGCCACAAAAATTGAGCGTAACTCTGAAGAAGAGCTGCTGCTAAACAAAATCTATCTGATCTCGGTTGTCTGCATAGGCAAACAGGATAGTCCGCGTAAGGTGGAAAGGCTTGTAAATACAATCCTGCCTCCATCAAAACGCATTAAGGTATATAAGGAAGAGTAAAGATGAGACTACTGATAATAGGTGATTTGAACGGACAAATTGGTGAGGCGTCGCGCATTGCAAAATCACGCGGGGCAAATATCCAGTACCAGCAGGATATTGATTCTGCGCTGGTTGCGCTACGTGAGGGCAATAGTGCCGACCTTATTATGATAGATGTGGGTGAAAATATTGCGCATTTGGTACGCGCGCTGGAAGCTGAACATATTAATATAGATGTTGTTGCCTGCGGTGTTGGTACAAAAAGCGGCGCTGCGGTGAACGCAATTAAAAACGGCGCGAAAGAATATCTGCCGCTTCCTCCGAACGAAGAGCTTATTGCGGCTGTACTTGAAGCTATTACTGAAGAATCAAAAAGCGTTATCGGTTCTTCCGATGCTATGAAGAAAGCGCTGAAGTTGGCAGATCAGATCGCTCCATCAGATGCAAGTATCATGATAACGGGTGAGTCAGGCACGGGTAAAGAGGTGATGGCCCGCTACATTCACGAACATTCAAAGCGTAAGGATAAAAAATTCGTATCAGTGAACTGCGCTGCGATTCCCGATAACCTGCTTGAGTCTGAACTGTTCGGCCATGAGAAAGGTGCTTTCACAGGTGCGGTTGCGCGCCGCGTTGGTAAATTTGAGGAGTCATCAGGCGGTACTTTGCTGCTAGATGAGATTTCAGAAATGGATATTCGTCTGCAGGCAAAACTATTACGCGCAATTCAGGAAAAGGAAATTGACAGGGTGGGTGGTACATCGCCGGT
>CAYVII010000167.1:0-3839 GCA_964451475.1 uncultured Rickettsiales bacterium | reverse complement strand
GCAAAACCTAAAAGATTACGTAACAGATTCTAAAATGGATATGGATAAAAGCTGGGGCGGGTTTATCTCACTGTTCATGAGATATTCAGAATGCGGCAGTTATAAGGCATTGGAAGAAAAATCAAATGGTCTGATAAATGCAGCAAGGGCAAGTAACTGGGTTGAAGGTCAGCCGTTATTTAGTGTTGATGGGGATACTCCTATACTGCAATGGATAACAAAAGTAATGAACGTGAAAAGAGATGTTGCTTTTGCAAGAGGGTTAAAGGCTCTTGCTTTTGATAAAAGGGTGACCGTGTCACAAGATGCATGGAAAATATTGGATGCATATCCTGTTTTTGAAATAGAACCTGAAGACGCAAAAGACATGCTTTATAATTTAAGATGCGCGGCAAATCTGACCAAAAATGAAGTTCGTATAGCGTTAGAGATCAATAGTGACCAGTACTCGCTTATGGAAAGGACAGGTGTTGTATGCGTATATAGCTCCGGCAGTGATGGGGGGGTAAGGGTTCAAAAATCCGAAACATGCATACAAAGGCTTGCAAAGCTCTATATACATGAAGGTTATGAGTGCTATGAAACCATACGCCAGAACTTTATTTTAGCGCAAACAGAAATGCTGGCAAAGTGCCTTAAGGGCGTAGAGCGTTTGTAGTAGTGGATTTTTCTTGTTACTTACGCTTCGGCTTCTTGTGAAGCTCGTAAGCTTCATGAAGTGCACGAACTGCAAGTTCCATATATTGTGCATCAATCAATACAGAAATCTTGATCTCGGAAGTTGATATCACAAGAATGTTGATGCCTTTTGCTGCAAGTGTTTCAAACATCTTAGCTGCAATGCCCGAATGTGATTGCATACCAATACCGATAACAGAAACTTTTGCTACTTTGCCGTCAGATACAACTTTACCGTAACCAAGAGCTTTTGCTTTTTTAGCTTTCTCAAGAACTTTAACGGCTTTCTCAGCTTCACCTTTAGGTACAGTGAAAGACACGTCTGTTTTTTTGCCGTCTTCAGAAACGTTTTGAACGATCATATCAACGTTGATCTCGGCATCTGCAAGCGGAGCGAATATCTTCGCTGCAACACCCGGGGTGTTTTCAACTGAAATAAGCGTTACGCGCGCTTCGTTCTGGTTATATGCAATACCTGTTACAACTCTTCTTTCCATGATTTCCTCGTTTTCTACTAATATTGTTCCCGGCAATTTGCTGCCGATAGTACCTTCAAAGCTTGAAAGCACCTGTAGCGGCACTTTATATTTTGCGGCTAACTCGACTGAACGGCTGTGAAGTACTTTTGCGCCAAGTGATGCCATCTCAAGCATTTCTTCATAACCGACTTTTTGCAATTTACGCGCTTCCGGCACAATGCGCGGGTCGGTAGTGTAAACACCGTCAACATCCGTATAAATATCGCACCTGTCAGCTTTAAGAGCTGCAGCAACAGCAACGGCAGATGTATCAGAGCCACCACGGCCCAGTGTTGTGATGCGGCCTTCAAAAGTAACGCCCTGGAAGCCCGGGATAACCGCAACTTCACCGCGTTTAAAACCTGCAAGTATCGGCTTAGTGTCAATTTCTTCAATTCGTGCTTTACTGTGCGTCGCGTCTGTTCTTATAGCAAGCTGCCAGCCCTGATAGCTGCGCGCCTTAATGCCAAGATCCTGCAAGGCAATGGCTGTAAGGCCGCTTGTTACCTGCTCGCCGCTGGATACGACAGTATCGTACTCGGCCTCATCTTTTGAGGTAAAATCATTCACGAAACCAACAAGTTTATTGGTCTCGCCGCTCATGGCAGAAACTACCACAGCTACGTTATTGCCTAGTTTAACTTCTTTTTGCACCAGTTTAGCCACGTTTTTGATACGCTCTGTTGAGCCAACGCTGGTTCCGCCAAATTTTACTACTATTGTTGCCATAGGACGCCCCTTTTAATCTCATGATTTCAATATGTCAAACCCATAAAGCAAGTTAATTGAAACGTAAGTTTAATATAGGGTAAACCATTCGTTAACCAATGGCGGGTATATTAGCCACATATGGTGGAATAATCTGCCGTTTTAACTAATTTTGGTGCAAATTCCTTAAGTTTGCATCAGAGTTATATATGTTCACGTTATGGCTTCTAAAAAGATTCTCATAGTTGAAGACAATGAGCTGAACCTGAAACTTTTCAGGGATTTGCTTGGTGCCCATGGCTTTGAGACCTATGAAACGAAAGACGGCATGAACGTTCCGAATCTATGCCGCCAGGTAAGGCCTGATCTTATTTTGATGGATATTCAGCTGCCGGAGATCTCTGGTTTTGATATTACGCGCAATATCAAGGCGGAAGCGGATCTTAGGCATATACCCGTTATTGCGGTGACTGCATTTGCAATGAAAGATGATGAGGAACGCATACCGAAAGCGGGCTGTGAGGCATATATTTCTAAACCAATATCAATTATGCCTTTCCTGCAAACTATTGAGAAATTTCTCAATTTGCAGACGGCTGCCCCACAGTAAAATATGAGCGCCCGAATACTTGTTGTTGATGACATGCTGCCTAACATTAAGCTTCTGGAAGCGAAGCTTACCAAGGAATATTATGATGTTGTAACGGCGCAGGATGGCTTCGACGCAATTGAAAAAGCCCGCAAATATTCGCCGGATTTAATTTTATTAGACGTAATGATGCCCGGCATGGATGGTTTTGAGACCTGCCGCAAATTACGCGCAGACCCTGAACTTTCGCACATTCCGGTAGTAATGCTTACAGCGCTTTCTGAAAAAGAAAGCCGCATCCACGGCCTTGAAGTTGGCGCCGATGATTTTCTTACCAAGCCGATAAATGACAACGCGCTGTTTGCACGTGTGCGCTCACTTATCCGTCTTAAGGTAATGATAGATGAACTTCGCCTGCGCGGCCAGACAGGTATTGATCTTGGCATAGA
This sequence comes from uncultured Rickettsiales bacterium, assembly GCA_964451475.1. Taxonomy (GTDB): domain Bacteria; phylum Pseudomonadota; class Alphaproteobacteria; order Rickettsiales; family 21-14-0-20-44-7; genus CAYVII01. The sequence continues at coordinate 897 of CAYVII010000167.1, read as the reverse complement.
CGCCAGCAGCCTTAACGTTGGCAGTATCCAGGATAGCCGCATAATGCTTGTGGATGATGACTCTATTCAGGCGCGTCAGGTAATTGAAAAACTAAGCAACGTGAATAAAAAAATAAAGCACATTGCCAACCCTGAAGAAGCAGTGGAAGAGGCGGCCAAAGGGCTTTATGACCTTGTTATAATCAGCACACAGCTTGTTGATCTGGACGGGCTTCGCATATGCTCGCAACTTCGTACAAATGAACAAACGCGCAACATTTCAATAATTATCCTTATAGATGAAGATGATACGAATTCACTGGTAAAGGGTCTGGAGATTGGCGTGAATGACTACATCATTACGCCGGTTGATATAAACGAACTTGTTGCGCGTGTAAAAACTCAGATACGCCGCAAAAAATATCAGGAAGCTCTGAGATCTAACTACAAGCAGAGTATTTCACTGGCAATCACTGACGGTCTTACAGGTTTATACAACCGCCGCTATATGGACACGCACCTTGAAAATATTGTGCGAGAGGCATCGGAAAACAGCAGGCCGATATCTATCTTGATGATGGATATTGATCTTTTTAAGAGCGTGAATGACACATATGGCCATAATGTTGGCGATGAAGTGATAAAGGAATTTGCAAGCCGTATTGTTAATAGTATCCGCCCTTCAGATCTTGCAGTGCGCTACGGCGGTGAAGAGTTTGTGGTTATACTGAACGGCACCGATATTGGTAATGCCAAACACGCGGCAGAGCGTATAAGGACATTCATTGAAGGTACTCCGTTCAAGGTTTCTACCGCTGACGGACTTCTGAATAAAACAGCTTCAATAGGTATTTCCGCCCTGCGTAAAGAAGGTCCCGATAGCGTGGATGCAATAATGAAACGCGCTGATGAAGCATT
>CAYVII010000166.1:0-3848 GCA_964451475.1 uncultured Rickettsiales bacterium | reverse complement strand
AGTTTTTCTTCTGCCAAGAATTCGGCCACGTGGGCCGCGAAACCGCCGATAGCACCCTCTTCAACGGTAACCAGTGTTTTATTGTTGTTGGCAAGCTGCCTTATAAGTTCTTTGTCCAGTGGTTTGCAAACGCTGGCATCGGCAACCGTAGCATCCAGCTCTTCAGCTGCTTTCAAAGCTTCCTGCAGGCGTGTGCCGAATGAAAGTATTGCAATACCTGATTTACCTTCACGAACTATGCGGCCTTTGCCAATCTCCAGCACCTTGCCTTCTTTGATCTGGGCACCAATACCTTCGCCACGCGGGTAGCGGAAGGCTATGGGGCCGGCATCATATGCAGCCGCAGTTGCGACCATATCTGTAAGTTCAGCTTCATCAGATGCTGCCATAACAACCATATTGGGCAATGTTGCAAGATATGCGATATCAAAAGAACCTGCATGTGTGCTGCCGTCTGCGCCAACCAGCCCTGCCCTGTCCATTGCAAAACGCACAGGCAGGTTTTGTATTGCCACATCATGCACTACCTGATCATAGGCGCGTTGCAGGAATGTTGAATAGATCGCGCAGAAAGGTTTGAAGCCTTCGGCCGCTAAACCTGCCGCAAAAGTAACTGCGTGCTGCTCGGCAATACCAACATCATATGTACGAGAGGGAAATTCTTTACCAAATAAATCTAAACCCGTGCCATCAGGCATTGCTGCGGTTATGGCAATAACTTTTTTATCTTTCCTTGCTTCGGCTATAAGCGCTTGTGCAAAAACTTTTGTATAGCTTGGAGCCTTGCCCACGGTCTTTTTCTGCTCACCGCTTGCTACATCAAATTTCACCACCCCGTGATATTTATCGGCAGAATTTTCAGCCGGGGCATAACCCTTGCCTTTCCTGGTTATTACATGCAGCAGGTATGGACGGTTCTCACCGTTATCACGTAAATTTTCTAAGATAGGTACAAGCTGGTCAATATCATGACCATCTATCGGGCCGATATAATAGAAACCAAGTTTTTCAAAAATATTTGGCGTTTGTGTTATTTCACGCGCAATATTTTCAGCCTTTTTTGCAATTCCTTCAAGTTTTGCAGGCAATATGCTTTTTATAAAGCTGCGCGCATTCAGGAATGGTTTTGACGATATCATCTTTGAAAGATATTTGCTCATTGCGCCAACCGGCGGCGCAATCGACATCTCGTTATCATTCAAAATAACTATCATTTTAGTTTTTAGCGAAGCCGCGTTGTTCAGCGCTTCATATGCCATGCCGGCAGACATTGCGCCGTCACCTATTACTGCAATGACCTCGTTCTTTTTGCCAGCCATATCACGCGCAACCGCAAAGCCAAGACCTGCAGAAATTGAAGTTGAGCTATGCGCGGCACCGAACGGATCATATTCACTTTCGGCACGTTTGGTAAAGCCAGAAAGGCCACCGCCCTGACGTATAGTTGTCATGCGCTGTTTACGGCCTGTAAGTATTTTATGCGGGTAAGCCTGGTGGCCTACATCCCAGATAATTTTATCTTCCGGAGCATTGAAAACTTTGTGAAGCGCTACGGTTAGATCAACCACGCCAAGACCTGCGCCTAAATGCCCACCTGTTTGTGAGATTGCCTCAATCATGAACGCGCGCACATCAGCAGCCAGGGTTTTCAGCTCTTCAGCTGAAAGTCCTTTCATGTCTTTTGGTGTGTCAATGCGCTCTAATATGCCCATAGGCCGCTATAATAAGGGTTTTGAAGCCTATTACAACGTGTTTTAGGCGTATTTTCTAGCTTTTGTCATAAAAGCTTAAATTACACACCTTAAATTTATGATCTTTTTTAGTTTTATACTTTTATGAGAACTCTCTACATCATTCGCATAATCATTTTTATTTTGTTTCTTCTTAACGCAGCTGCAGAATTTTGGCTTCCGTTATTTAGAGTAAACTGGGGATGGTTCATTGCTTTAGGGCTTGCAGTGCAAATTCCTATCTGGATAAGAACCAGAAAGAACTAGGAGTGAGGCTCGCGAAAGCGGGCTACATTCTTTTTATTATTTATTCTTTTCCAAGAAATTCTTCAGCATCTGCATATCATCCCACGCCAGGCGCTTATTGATGGGCGAGCGCATAAGGAATGACGGGTGGTAAGTTACCATTACGGGTATTTCGTGCTGCATGTAGCGGTTTTTGTACGTAAAGAACTTATTACGTAATTTGCCCATGCTTTCATTGTTTTTTAAAATACCGGTAACAGCGGTTGCGCCTACAAGTAATAATACTTTCGGGTTCACTAAAGCCACGTGTTTTTCAAGGAAAGGCTCGCACATTGCAAGTTCTTCCGGAGTTGGTTTACGGTTGCCAGGCGGACGCCAGAACAGCGTGTTTGTAATATAAAAACCTGTCTTTCTATCAAGACCGATAGACTTCAGAACTTTATCAAGCAGCTGGCCGCTCATGCCGCAGAAAGGTATTCCCTGAATATCCTCATCTGCGCCCGGCGCTTCACCAATCAGCATAACGCCTGTTTCAGGGTTGCCATCGGCAAACACGGTTTTGTTTGCCATTTTCTTTAGGTTGCAGCCGTTGAAGCCTTCTACCGCAGCACGAAGCTGGGCAAGGTCTTTTGCATCATCTGCAAGTTTGCGTGACTCTTCAATTATTGCCGAAAGTGCCTGAGTCGGCGCAGCGTGCACAACAGGCGCAACAGACCGGCGCGCGTTATCTGCCGAAGCAGCCTTACTTGTATTATCTACTTTTAGCTGTTCGTTTTTTTTAGCCACTGCTTCTTCCAGAAAATTGCGTGGGGAATCCCCCGTGAAATCATTCACTCCCGCCTCTATAAGTAACTCAAGGGCAGGAAGAGGCTTCACTTCTTAAGCTTCCGCATCAGGAATGATATCAGCGAACGGAGTAGGTTCACCGTTTGAACCCATAACCATCTGGCCGCTTTCAAACTGGCCGGCCATGTAGTTTGCGTGGCCAACGTGCTTACCGATGTAAAGCACAGGCTTTACTATTTTACCGCCAACTTTTTTAATGCCGCCGGCTTTACCACGTGCGGCAGGATTGTTCTTACTTCCCATTGTCTAAACCTTTTGTTTGTATTATATTTCGATTTATAATCTTTGGGCGCTTTAATATAGTAGCAGAATGAAAGTTTCAAGAAATATTGTTGTCACCATACGTAACCTATTGATTTTGCTGGCAGTGGTGGCTATTTGCGCTGTATTAGTGCTTAAAGTAAGTGATAAACTGGGGCAGGAAGACAGCTCTTACGATTATAAATTCGCCCGTAAAAAATCATGGGTTGGCCAGTATCTTTCAGGCTATCATGCCAGCCAGATGCATGATTATGAGAAAGCATCAGAGTTTTTTGCAAAGAGCGTGCAGCTGGGCAACAGCAACGAATATACGCAGGTGCAAACAATGAACCTGCTTATTGTTACGGGCAAGTTCAAAGAAGCTTTTGAGATAGCCGATCATCTTTACCAGAATAACCAGAATGTGCTGGCATCTATTGTTAAGATCATCAAGGAAGTTGAGCGCGGAAATTTCAAGCAGGCAGATATTATTGCAAACCAGTTAAGCAAACAGAAAGAGGGAACAACTGTTCTTAATCAGGTTATTTATGCATGGGTAAAATTCGGTAACGGAAATTATTTAGCCGCGAAAAATATTTTTGAATCTATGCAAAAGGAAAGCCGCTTCCTTCCTTTCATCAACTACCATTACGCACTTATGGCAGACCTTGCCAATGATAAGAAAAAAGCGAAAGAACTTTATACACAGCTTGCGAATATAAAAAATCCGCCTGTTGGTATTGCTGCAGCTTCATATAATTATTTTACTAAGAACAAAGATACAAA
>CAYVII010000165.1:0-3863 GCA_964451475.1 uncultured Rickettsiales bacterium | reverse complement strand
GTTTCATTGCAGTACCATCTCAAAATTTTCAAACTCACGCGCCATAACTTCCATCACTTCATCCATAGAAACATTCACGCCAAGTTTATCAAGGCTGGTAACGCCAAACTGTGGCAGGCCGCACGGCACAATGCCTTTAAAATGTTCAAGCTCCGGGCTTACATTTATTGAGATGCCGTGGAAGCTCACCCATTTTTTAAGGCGTATGCCGATAGCGGCTATCTTTGCCTCTTCGCCGCCGTCATTAACCCAAATCCCAACGCGTCCCTCACGCCTTTCGCCCTTGACGCCAAAATGCGCAAGGCTGCGGATTATCCATTCCTCAAGCCTGAACACGAACAGGCGTACATCCTGCGGCTCCAGCTTTACCATAACATAGCAAACCAGCTGCCCGGGGCCATGATAGGTAAACTGTCCGCCGCGCCCCGCATCATAAACGGGGAAGCGTTTTTCAAGCAGGTCGTCTTCTTTGGCGCTTGTTCCGGCGGTGTAAAGGGCAGGGTGCTGCAAGAACCACAAAGCCTCGTCCTCATAACCCGCAGAAATTCACTGCACGCGGTGCTGCATGAAGGCAAGGGCAGATGGGTAATCTACCAGTTCGTTTGATTTAATTATTTGCATGTTGATTAATACTATACCCTCTGTTAGAAACGGCGCAAGTGTGCGGTTATGGCGGAATTGGTATACGCGCTACCTTGAGGTGGTAGTGGGGCAACCCATGGAAGTTCGAGTCTTCTTAACCGCACCATGACTAGTTAAAAATATAAGCAATATAAGGGGTTTGATTTGGCAAAGGCAGATTACCATATTGAAGATGACAGGAAGCACAGCACCAGTGAAGAGATCGCTGAGCAGCTTTCTATTGCCCTTGAGTCAGGTAATAAAGCCCGCATCAACCAGATAGCTCACCAGCTACACGCGGCCGATGCGGCCGATTTCATTGAAAGTATTGATAGTGAGAAGCGCGAACGCCTTCTTGATACCATCAAAGGTGATATCGACCCTGAGATACTTACCTATCTTGAGCCCGAAGTTCTTGAAGAAGTTACCGAGATATTAGGTTCCGAGCAATCGGCGGATGTGCTTACAAAACTCCGCCAGCAGGATGCTATTGAGATCGTATCAGAGCTTGATGAAGATGAGCAAAAAGAGATACTTGACGCACTCCCGCTTGAATATCGTGAAGCTGTAGAAGAAGGCCTTAGCTACCCTGAGGAAGCGATCGGCCGTCTGATGCGCAAAAAATTCGTGTCAGTGCCTGAATACTGGAACGTAGGTCAGGTAATTGATTACCTGCGTAGCGTAGATGGCCTGCCCGATGACTTCCACGAGGTTTACATTGTTGACCCGCGTCAGCACCCAATAAAGGCTGTGCTTACCAGCAAAATTATCCGCAATGCGCGTGAAATGGCAATTTCTGATATCGCGGTGGATTGCAAATATATACTGAACCCTGAGATGGATCAGGAAGAAGTGGCAAACCTGTTCCGCCAGTACTACCTTGTTTCCGCGCCTGTGGTTAACAATGAAGGCCGCATCATCGGTTTCGTGAGCGTTGAAGATATCGTTGATGTCATTGACGAAGAAGCTGAAGAAGACCTGATGTTACTAAGCGGCGTACAAAGCCGGGATACTTATCTTGCGCTTGGTAAAACCGTAAAACGCCGTTTCCCTTGGCTCTGGATAAGTATGCTGAGCTCGTTCGTTTCTGCATTTATCATTGCGCAGTTCTCAGCCACTATTACCCAGGTGGTGGCGCTTGCCGCGCTTATGCCTGTGGTTTCTGCCGTTGTGGGTAATGCGGGCATGCAAACACTAACGGTCATGGTCTCGTCTATGGCGCGTAATCAGGTCACTAACCGCAACAAATACCGCGTGATATTTAAAGAGATATTCGTGTGCATGATAAACGGCCTGCTGCTTGGCGCGCTTGGCGGTTCGGGCGTATATGTTACATACCATAATCTTGACCTTGCCCTTGTATTTGGCGGCGCAATGGCAGGATGCTTCATAATTGCCGGTTTGCTTGGCTCTTCTATACCTATAATTTTCAAATTGTTCAAAATAGACCCTGCCGTTGCATCAAGTGCCTTTGTAGCAACTACTACAGATATTATTGGCTTTAGCGTGTTTTTAGGGCTGGCAACTATATTTTTGCTATAAAATCTGTTATATTCCACCCATGAAATTTAAAAGCCTGATAACTATTTGGGCACTTGCCTTTATTTTTTCTTACCAGTCACCACTGGCAGAAGGTTGCGAGTTGCGCACTTGCCAGCGCGGTTATGCCGATGGCTGCGTTACCGCTGCCGAAGCAAAGGAAATAGATGTTTTCTGCTACACCAACTCATGCGGTGCCTGCGCTGAGTTTGGCTATGAAAGCGAATGCTATACAAAATACGCATCTTGTGAAAGTCAGGAAGGAACTTGCGGCTGGGTAAAAACCGCCGAGTTTGAAAAATGCGTGTCCGCCGCTAAAGAGCGTTTTATCAAAGAAAATAGCAGCGGATATTTAATTGAAGATATATCAAAATTAAGACCTGCATCGGGTAATAATTCGGGGAAATGATATGCTAAGGCTTGTTCTGGCATTTTTTGTTATATTATCAGCCTCTGCAAATGCTGCAGATGATGAAGGCTGCGTGAACTTTACAGGCCAGCTTGATTACCGCCATGCCTGCATAACTAAACAGGCGCATCAGGATTTTTTAAAATCCTGCCGGAACAAAAGCTGCGGCGCAGTTTATGAATATGATAACTCAACAGATGAACAGATAGCGCAGTGTTATGATCTTTTTGGTGATTGCGGTAAAACACCCGATGGCTGCGCATGGAAAAATTCTGCGGCATTGAGTAAATGCATTGCCGCAATAAAGTTTGATGCAGGCTCGCCGCTGGAGGTTCCCGATGCTTATTAGGCTTATACTTCTTGTAGTGGCATTATCATTCGGCGTGCTTGCGCTGCTTCCAAAAGGTGAGGGCGTACAAAGCGCAGAATGTAAGATAAAAGAATGTGAACGCGGCTGGGAAAATGGCTGCGTGACAAATGAAGAGGCCGCACAGATAGATGAGAACTGCAAAACAAATAGCTGCGGCATGTGCCTTACAACACCAAAGGATATTTGCTACAAAAGTCACGGAACCTGTGTTAAGACAGAAGATGGCTGCGGCTGGCATCCTTCAAAAGATCTGCAAAACTGCCTGAAGATGACTGAGGCGGCAGAGCTTTTGAAAAACCACAATAACTTCATAGCTCAGTAACATGTCCATTGTTAAAGGTGTTGAGATAATAAAAGGCTATCTGCCTAAGCTGCTGCAGGTCCCCGGCGTTTACCGTATGCTGGATGAAAAGGGCGAGCCGCTATACATCGGCAAGGCCAAGAATCTTCCTAAGCGCGTTGTCAGCTACACAAAAATAGAAGCCCTTCCTTACCGCCTTCAGCGCATGGTCTCTCTTACCTGTTCAATGGAATTTATAATTACCAAAACAGAGGCCGAGGCTCTTTTGCTGGAGGCCGAGCTTATCCGCGAGCTACAGCCAAAATTCAATATTGACCTGAAGGATGATAAATCCTTCCCCTATATTCTTTTAACATCCGACAAAGAATATAACATGATGCTCAAATACCGTGGCAAGAAAGAGCAGAAAGGCCATTACTTCGGCCCGTTCTTTTCAACCGCTGCCGTATATAAAACCCTGCATGTGCTGCAAAAAGCATTCCCGCTAAGAAGCTGTTCCGATAGTGTTTTCAGCAACCGCACGCGCCCGTGCCTTGAATACCAGATAAAACGCTGCACCGCACCGTGCGTGGGCAAAATATCAAAGTCAGATTACGATAATATAGTAGGTGAGGCAAAAGCAT
>CAYVII010000164.1:505-3929 GCA_964451475.1 uncultured Rickettsiales bacterium | reverse complement strand
TTCAGCAGTTGAACAAGCTATGGAACGTGACAACTTCATGTCTGCGCAGGCTGCCAAAGAATTCGGCCTGATTGATGAAGTTATTATGCAACGCGAAGGTGCAAAAGCGGGTGAGAAACCTAAAAAATAGCACAGTCCGGTTACAGTAATGTGACAAGCCTGATAACGTAAAATTAAGATATTCAAGAGAGCATAGAGTTTAAGAGAGGATTATGTCTAAAAACGAAAAAGAAACAGAAAATACGCTTTATTGTTCCTTCTGCGGCAAAAGCCAGCATGAAGTGAAGAAGCTTATTGCGGGGCCTACGGTCTTTATTTGCGATGAGTGCGTGGAACTTTGCGTTGAGATCATCCGCGAGGAAACTAAAGCTGCTCCGATCAAATCTGGTGAAGGTGTTCCGAAACCAAAAGAGATCATGGACGTTCTTGATGATTACGTTATTGGCCAAAAACGCGCAAAACGCGTTCTGGCAGTTGCGGTTCACAATCACTACAAACGCCTTACTATGATCGAAAAAGGCTCTGAAGTTGAACTGAACAAATCTAATATTCTTCTGGTTGGTCCTTCAGGTTGCGGTAAAACCCTTCTTGCACAGACACTGGCACGCTTCCTTGATGTTCCTTTCACTGTTGCCGATGCAACTACTCTTACTGAAGCGGGTTATGTTGGTGAAGACGTGGAAAATATCATCCTACGCCTTCTTCAGGCTGCCGATTACAATGTTGACCGTGCCCAACGCGGTATCGTTTACCTTGATGAAGTTGATAAGATATCCCGTAAGTCTGACAACCCTTCTATCACCCGTGACGTATCGGGCGAAGGTGTTCAGCAGGCTCTATTGAAACTTATGGAAGGTACAGTTGCATCTGTTCCTCCTCAAGGTGGCCGTAAGCATCCGCAGCAAGAATTCCTGCAAGTTGATACTTCTAACATACTATTCATTTGCGGTGGTGCGTTCGCGGGTATTGAGAAAATCATCTCTAAACGCTCTAAAGGCACATCAATTGGATTTGGCGCTGAAGTTAAAGGTGAAGAAACGCGCCGCGCGGGTGAAATACTTGCCGACCTTCAGACAGATGACCTGTTGAAATTCGGCCTTATCCCTGAGTTCGTTGGACGTCTTCCGGTTATTGCAACTCTTGAAGACCTTGACGAAGCTTCACTTTGCACAATCCTTACCGAACCTAAGAACGCTCTTGTACGCCAGTACAAAAAGCTGTTCGAGTTCGAAAATGTTGAGCTTACATTCACTGACGATGCACTTCGTGCGATTGCCCGCAAGGCAATTGAACGCCAGACAGGCGCACGCGGCCTTCGTTCTATCCTTGAGCTGCTTCTACTTGATACAATGTACGAAGTACCGGGCATGGAAGATGTAGTTGAAGTGGTTATTGACCAGGATGTTGTTGACGGTAAAAAGCTGCCAGTACTTGTACGCGGCGCTGAAGCACCGGCAAAAGCAGCTAAGAAAAAACCTGTTGGCGGCAAAAAAAGCCTAACTAATACAGAGATCTGTATATTGAGCGCTTGCAAATATGGTTAATATTTGCTAACTAACCTGCATTCAATAAACAGATATGTTATGAGTCAGGGATTAAAAGAGCTTCTGTCAAAATATGATTGGCGTATTGGTAACGCTGAAGGCATTGATGCGCATTCGGCTGAGATCGATGCAATCGTTGCCGAACCGCAAGAGCAAGACCCTGAGCTTTTATACAGGCTTGGCACTTACCTGCAGCACCACAAGAAAGATTCGCTGCGCGCAATAACCGTACTTGAAGTCGCACAGTATGCATTCAGGCATAGTTATGCAAACAACAAATGTTATGAGGTTGGCAATAATCTGGCCTATGCAATTGTTGATGCATTGGTACGCGGCAAAATAACCGATACGGGTCTTGGACATATTGGCAGGGCTGCTGAGCTAGTTGCAGAAACTGAAAGAAATTGCAAAGACCCTGAAATATTTTCTTTTGCTAAACGTATCCTGGGGCAATCTTGTTTTTATATTTCTAAAGGCACACGCGACCCGCAAATTAAAGAGCAATTCCTTGAGAAAGGCATAGCACAGTGTCTTGCAGGCGTTGAAAAACTAAACCTTAAAGATACAAGGCAGTTATCAGAAGCGGCGCGCACGCATAACCGTAACGGTGTTGAACTGTTACATTATTTAAGAAACAAAAAAAGCAATATTGCGGAAGACAAACTAATTATTGCACGTGCTGCCACACAAGCGCTTACTGCAGAACAATTGTGGTATACATTACCGGCGACCGAATGCATTGAATATCGCGGGCGTACAAATTTTACTTTAGGTGAAATTTTTATTGAAAAAAGCAAGCTTGACGACGGTAACCGTGATCACATGGAAACGGCAAGAGGCTATCTTGCAAAAGCAGTAGCTCAATTTTCTAAAGCAGGAAATATAAGCGTAATGACAGAAGCAAGAAACATGGAGCTGCAATTAGCAGGCCAATTAAATCTTATGCCCGTAACAAGAAAATTAGGTTAAAAAGGACCTTTAAAAGCGTCTATTTCCGCCCTGTTATTCTGCACTTGTGACCAATCTATTTTAGTTTTATTACCCAGAACTTCTATTGCCTTCTGGCTGATAGTTTTTGCATTCGGGTAGAACAGATCTTCAAGGCTGCGCGTTGTAGGGCAAGTAGTATCGGCATAGCCCATACGCGCGAATTTGATGTTTGTGCCTGCGCGTTCCATTACCTGAATAATAATTTCAGCGCCCGCGCCGCAGTTTAGCCAGCCATTATCAACCACCAGTAATGCGCCTGTCTTTTTTACCGACTCTACTATCAGATCAATATCAAGCGGGCGTAGTGTAATTGGGTCAATGACCTCGGCATTTATGCCGTTTTGTTTTAGGACTTCGTGTGCGCGCAGGCTTTCAACCACCATGTGGCTGATGCCAACTATAGTAATATCCTTACCTTCTTTCATTACGCGGCCTTTGCCAAGCGGCACGATATACGGCTCTTCCGGCACTATCGATTCAAGGTTGCACACCATGCGGTGTTCCATGAAAATTACCGGATTGTCATCGCGTATTGCGGCTGCCAGAGTTCCTTTAGCGTCATATGCGGTTGACGGGGCAACTACTTTAAGGCCGGGAACGTGCATGAACATTGAGTGAAGAGCCTGCGAGTGTTGCGCGCCCTGCCCCCATGAACGGCCAATTTGCGTGCGCACAACCATTGGTACTTTTACCTGACCGTTATACATGTAATGAGATTTTGCAGCCATGTTGATAAGCTGGTTCATGCAAAGGGTCATGAAATCCATACGGATATGGACGTGAATTGGGCGGTAACCTGCCATTGCAGCGCCGATTGCAACGCCTGTCATGGCATCTTCGGAAAGAGGCGTGCCGAAGCAGCGCTCAGGGCCGAATTTTTTAACAAGGTT
>CAYVII010000164.1:0-495 GCA_964451475.1 uncultured Rickettsiales bacterium | reverse complement strand
AAGGTTTGCGGTTGAGCCTAAAATCGCCAGATGGTCATCAACATCAAGGCCGAAGACGAATACTTTTTCATCGCGCTCCATTTCCTGAATGGTGGCTTCGTTCAGTGCTGCCGTAAACTTTAACAAACGCTCAGATTCTTTTACTTTAGGCATAGACATGCTGGTACAGCTCCCTTTCATCAGGGAAGCGGCTTTCTTCCGAGAATTTGATAGAAGCATCTATCAGTTCTTTTACTTCCTTTTCAATGCGCGCAGCTTCAAGCTCACCCACTTCTTTAGCTAATTTATCTATCTGGTCGTTCGCTTTCCAGCGTTCGTATTCTTTCAAATCGCGGTAATCTTCGTGCAGGTCTTCTGCTACGCCTACGTGCTGTTTGTAACGGTAGGTCTCAATTTCCATGAATACAGGGCCGGTGCCGCTGCGCACTTGTTCTATGGCTTTTTGTGACTCTGCGTAAATCTCATAAACATCGCCGCTTGTGATGCGGTATGTAG
>CAYVII010000163.1:0-3932 GCA_964451475.1 uncultured Rickettsiales bacterium | reverse complement strand
GGAACTGCTTAGAAATTTTTAGGCTAATTTGCCGTTCTTGCGTTGTTCTTTAAAATATTGAGGTCACTGGTCTGTGCAAGCAGAGCTTCAAGGCCTTTTTCCCCGGTTGCGTGTATCCAGAAAGTATTGTCACGCGGTCTTACGACGAGGCCGTTGCTCTGATCGGATTTTATTCCGCGGCCTATAATAAGGTCTTCGGTAGCAAAACATGCTGTAAGTTGCGGGCCGTTAGGGCCTTTTTCCACTGTCCATGCAGTTTTTGACTCATGCTCTTCGGGCTTGGCTTCAGGGTGCAATTGTGCGCCGTTCTGTCTTGCGAATTTATCAAGTTTCAGAAGGCATGAGAAGTAGTCCTGCAAAGCTTTTACAAGCGCGGGGCTGGAAATTATATTTTCGCGCAGTTTCCTGAAATTTGCTGCACCTTGCGCAATTTCGTTCTGGTTATTGTTCTTTTTAGCGCGTTCTATTTTAGAGTCCTGGTTATTCGGTGCCTGGTATTCGTTCACATCATCGCAAAGATTTGCGTTGCACATCAGCGCTTTTATAAGTGAGCATACTGCCGGTGTTTTTATGCTGCCGTCGGCCGGTGCTTTGAAATCCATATCAATAAAACGCTCTGTAGTGCCTTCAGTTTTTATTTCATTATAGGTAATTGTTACCTTGCCTTCCGGCGGGGACTGGTCTTTTAAACTGAACCAGCTAAGGCCAAGATCATCATTCACGAATGATATGATTTCCGTAAGTATAGCCGCATATTCAACCGGAGGCATAGGTACGGAAGGTACGGCTTTTATAGCCGCAGCAGTTTTAGGTTTGGCAACAGGATTACTTTCAGCCAGGCCAATTTTAGATAAGAGAGATTTTAGCATTTCCCAATTCTAGCGGAAATTTGCTAAGCGATTGTTAACTTATATTAATTATCGTGCAATGTCATTGAATTGTATCAATAAATCATTGTGCCCGTACCGTGCTGGGTGAAGATCTCCAGCAGTAGAACGTGTGGGATACGGCCATCTAGGATATGGGCTGCTTCTACGTTGCTTTCAACGGCGTTGATGCAGGTTTCTATCTTAGGTATCATGCCGCCGCTTATTGTACCGTCCTTGATAAGCTGTTTAGCTTCTTTCACTGACATTTTGCTTATAAGCTTGCGCTCTTCGTTCATTACGCCAGGAACATCTGTAAGCATAAGAAGTTTACTTGCTGCAAGTGCAGATGCAATTGCGCCAGCGCAGGTATCTGCGTTGATGTTGTAAGTTTCACCGTTCTCGCCAAGGCCGATTGGGGCAATTACCGGAATGATGTCCGACTCTTCCATTGATACAAGAATTTCAGGATCGATCTTTGCAGGTTCACCCACGAAGCCGAGATCAAGAATTTTTTCGATGTTTGAATCAGGGTCTTTGATAGTGCGGCGAAGTTTGCGCGCGGAAATAAGATGGCCGTCTTTGCCAGAAATACCAACAGCCCTGCCGCCGGCACGGTTTATCCATGAAACTATTTCCTTGTTGATAGAACCTGAAAGAACCATCTCAACAATTTCAACCGTTGCCGAGTCAGTAACGCGCAGGCCGCCAACGAATTCGCTTTGAATTTTAAGTTTATCAAGCATACCTGAAATTTGCGGGCCGCCGCCATGAACAATGATTGGGTTGATGCCAACCTGTTTTAACATCACAACGTTCTCAGCGAATTGCTTTGCAAGGTTCACTTCACCCATTGCATTGCCGCCGTATTTGATAACGAAGGTCTCGCCCGCAAATTTGCGCATGTAGGGAAGCGCCTCAGATAATGTCTGTGCGGTTGCTATCCATTCAGGATTGATGTTCGATTCAAAAGATTTCTTGCTCATGACCTTGTATTAATTTGAATTGGCTGTTCTTTCAACTGCTTTTGTTGATTTTGCAAAGCATGGTAATAAACCCTGTACCTCCTGTAATTCCGCCGTTTTTTAGCGTTTGGGGGACTCTTTACAAAACCACCTCCTGCAGTTTTTCTACCTATGCTTGTATTTTAACTGTTATTCCCTGTCAATAACGCAAGTTCTTCCCGCAGCTCTTCAATGCCGATTTTTTCGGCCGATGATGTGTGAAACACTTCTTTCATCATTGCTGCATGCGGCTTTTTAAGTATTGGCTGCGGCGGTTCTTTGGTCTTATCCATTTTTGTGAAAACTATCTGGTAAGGTACGGCATGGTCGTCCAGCAGTTCCATTATCTCAATATCGTTTTCCTTAATGCCGTGGCGGCTATCTATTAGCAAGCAAACGCGGCGAAGGTTAGGGCGTCCACGTAAATAATCACGGATAAGCTTATTCCATGCGCCAATCTTTGCCTTGGATTGTTTTGCATAGCCGTAGCCGGGAAGGTCAACCAGCATAAGTTTATCGGCAAGATTGAAGAAGTTAAGCTGCTGTGTGCGGCCGGGAGTGGAAGATACTTTTACAAGTGTCTTGCGGCCGGTTATGGCATTTATAAGGCTTGATTTGCCAACATTAGAGCGTCCCGCGAAGGCAACTTCGGGCAGGGTGAAATCTGCGGGTATCTGTTCCATGCTGTTAGCAGCACCGGCAACGAATTTGCATTCCTGCGCAAACAGCCATTTTGAAAAATCGGACATAAAACTATTCTTTTATTTCTATATAACTGTTTGTATCCAGTTTTTCCAGCACTTCCAGTAGGTCTTCCTTTTTAAGTGCCACGCAGCCCTCAGTACCTGCATATTCAGGTTTTGCAACATGCATGAATATTGCGCTGCCTTTGCCTTTTTCAACCGGTGCATCGTTATAACCAATAACAATCACGTAATCATATAAATGGTCATCGCGCAGCATTTTCTCGTGTCTTGCTGGGTGCGGAAGTTTTATGTGTTTGTTATAATCGGCGCTGTTCACATCATCGCACCAGCCGTCAAATTCATTTATCTGTTTTGCAGGCAGGTTTGTGCGCGGGCGTTCATGTTTGTAAAACACCTCGCGGATAGGGTAAGTGCCAACGGGCGTGCAGTTATCGCCTTCTTTTTTATTTTCTGAAAAGCCGTTCTTGCCAATAGCGCAATCATATATCTTGCCATTGAATTCAAGCTTATTGCCGGTAACTTTAATGTTCATGCGGGCTTTTTAGCATATATATGACAGTTGTTCTAGCGATGTCTTTTTGCGGCAGTGGCGCGGGCTTTTTTAAGGCGGTCAAGATGGGTTTTCTTGCTTTTGCTGATACTGCGTTTGCGGGCCTGAATGCGGGCAACTGCCTTGCCGCTCATGCCAATTGCCTTGCTAACACCTTCTGCTACTGCAAAGCCAAGGTTTTCCTGTTCCATTGTAGTGGTTGCACCCCATCCGCCTTTGGATTTATGAATTTCCTTGCGGTTGCGTTCATGGCTTTTGCGCGCTTCCATTATAATGTGCTGACGGCGGCAATATGCCTCGTACTCTTTCTTCTTAAGTTTTTTAAGAAGCTTCTTCTTTCTGGCGGTTTTTGCCGCTTTATTTTCCCCCATGAAAAAGATCATTTTTTCTGCTCCTTGCGGGCAGGTGAAGAGCTTTTGCGGCGTTCAAGATTTGCTCTTAAAGCATCTGCAAGGCGTTTTTTTTCTTCTTCTTTGCGGGTTTGTTTAGACATTTTCTGTTTTCGAGTTCTTATAATTAAGTACTAGGGTCAACAAATTAACAACTAGTTAATTGTATAAATATTATAAGGGATATCTAAAGAAAAAGCCGGTATCTCGACAGAAAACTCACGCGCATCCAGGGTTTTAAGGTAATATTCACCCTGCATAATACCGGAATTTGTTTTGAGCTGACATGAACTTGTATATTCATATGCCGTACCCGGTTTTATGACCGGCTGCTCGCCCACCACTCCTTTGCCGCGTACTTCATTTACCTCTCCAAAAGCATCTATTATACGCCAGTAGCGTGAAATTAGCTGGAT
>CAYVII010000162.1:0-3933 GCA_964451475.1 uncultured Rickettsiales bacterium | reverse complement strand
TTGTAGTTAAAAGCATCCGCAAAGTGACGCAAAAACCTTTTGATGTTCATCTGATGATTGAGCCGGTTGACCCTTACATCAAAGATTTTGCCGATGCAGGCGCTGATATAATTACCGTGCATACGGAAGCATGTACGCACTTGCACCGCACGGTTCAGCTAATTAAATCTTGCGGTAAAAAAGCGGGCGTTTCAATAGTGCCAAGTACTCCGGCAGAAGCACTGGATTTCATTCTGGAAGATATCGACCTTGTTTTAATAATGACGGTTAACCCGGGTTTTGGCGGCCAGAAATTCATTGAAAGCCAACTGCGTAAAATAGAGCAGGTGGCAAATAAGATTGCCAAACTTGGTAAAGCTATGGACCTTGAAGTTGACGGCGGTATAAACGCCGAAACCGCAAAACGCGTTATTTCAGCAGGTGCAAACGTACTTGTGGCAGGCAATGCGGTATTCTCTACGCCTGATTATAAAGGGAATATAGATAAGTTAAGATAGAACTTTATAGCTTCAGATATAAAAAAGGCACTTTTACATGCCTTTTTTATTACTAGTGTTTCGGAGCTTCTGCAGGCTTAGCAGCTGCTTCAGAAGGTTTTGCCGCCGCATCTGCTGCAGGTGCAGCTTCAACAGGTTTAGGGGCAGGTATGGCAGGAGCGCCCGGGCTGATCTCTTTCAGGTAAAGGATAACGTCTGCACGCTCGGCATCATTCTTGATACCTGCATATGCCATTTTATTGCCTTTAATGAATGCCCCTGGGTTTTTAAGCCATTTATTCAGCTCATCATAACCCCATGTTCCACCATGGTTTTTAACTGCATCAGAGTAAGTAAAGCCTGCATGGCCGCCAATTTTGTGGCCAACAGTGCCGGCCAAGGTAGGGCCAACTTTATTAGGGCCTGATTCTACGTTGTGGCAAGATACGCATTTTTTATGCACAACAGTGTTACCGCGTGCTGCATCGGCCGCTGCAAGCAATGTGCCGATATCAACTTCGGCGACTGCTGCACCGCCGCCGGCTGCAACTTCAGCAACTTCAACCGAAAAGCCACGCTTCTCAGCATCTTTCTGATTATAAAGACCGTCGGCAATAAAGCCCGAGATCATTGCGATAACGCCAGCAAGCAAAACGCCTGCTGCAATTTTATTAAATTCTAGATTAGTATGTGCCATAGCGAGCTTGGTATAGCTATTATTAGATTATTGTCAATCAGCTAAACTTAAGCAACTTTAAGCAGAGAAAAATCCTGCAGGTAAGAGGCGTATTTGTCACGCGCTTCAATGTAAGCAAGTTGCAGAATTTCAAGAGATTTCTCTATCAGTCGGCGCTCAAAATCATTGGTTTGCGGCAATGCTGCGATTTCCTGTGAATGACGTGCTATCTGCGGAACGTAGGTAACCGCGCGCAACCATGCCATTTTGATCTTTGTATCAAATACTTTAGGGCTTGAATTAATGCGGTTCTTCTTGATCAGAACGTCAAATTTGGTGCGTATCTCATTATAGTTCGCATACTCGGCGATCTGGTAAGAGATAAGCGCAAGGATCTCTGCATACATACGCTCTTCATGGTAACGCGCTTTGTTTGAAAGCAACTCGGCAAAATCAACAAGAGTATTTGTTGTAAGTTCGCCAAAGTTATCGGTAGTAGGAGAAAACGCTTCAGGGTAAGCGTTACGCGCAACCGCAGCAAGCTTTGAAATATCCTGGCGGATGAACTTCCCAAGAAGCTTTTTCTTACGAACATCCAGACCGTCAATGCTAAGTGCAGAAATATCTGTGCAGATAGTAATGATCTGCTCGGCTTTGCTAAGCAGTTTGATAGGTTCTTTGTTCACGATCTCGGTTGAATTCTCAATCGCGTCGGCAATCGGCGCAAGTGCGCGCAGGTCTTCAATGATATCAACGCCAAGCGGTATCGGTTTTGTCTGGCTTGCATGTTCAAGCAGAACAACATTGTGGTTTTTAGGGTTGCGTGCAAGCTCTTCAATGATATCGGCAGCCTCCTGTAGGTTCATACCTGGGTAGGTAGTTGCCAGATAATTGTTTGCAAGGTTACCCTGTTCACGCTTAACAGGGTGGATCTGGTAGATCTTCGCTTCACCGCCGTTAGTGTTCTGACCTTGTGACTGCTGTTGTGATTGCGGCTGTTGCTGGTAGTTCTGATGTGCAAATTGCTGCTCTGCAGATGCAAGAGAAAATCTTTCGTTATAATTCTGGCTTGAACCGAATTCAGGTTCATAGAAAGAATTTGCAGGCTCCTGATAGAAGTTAGAAACAGGTTTTTGTGAAAGTTCGTAATTGTACGAAAGCTGGCTTTCCTGTTGTTCAGGGAATTTATATGCATCAACAATGCGGAAAGATTCCTGTGGTTGTTCAGTTGCGGCAGCCGTTGCAGGCTGTGCCTGTGCGGCAGAAGCAGGTTTGTTGAATGTCGGGTCAACAGCAGCTCTCTGCTGGATAACATTTATGTTCTCACGCAGGCGCGTAAGCGTAGCTTTGTCGCTTGAAACAAGACCGCGTGGGTTTAGGGTAATGATATCATCGGTAACTTCGCAAATACGTTCGGCCGCTTCAAAAGCTTCAGCCGAGTATGCAGGAAGCGGATCGTCATTTTCAACGCGCTGCGCAACTTCCGCTATCTGGCGAAGAGGGTCAATGATATCTGCGATCTGTAGCAGAGGTTTTACCGGACGGCCTTTTTTAACCAGCTCAAGATCAAAGTATTTCTCAGCTCTTCCTAGGTAAGAAAGAATTTTAGTTGCTTCTTTGATATCTTTTGCAGTTTTTTGCTTGAACATAGCTTTTCCCGGATGTTGGCCTGAATTCGGCGGTTGATAAGGCTTTTTTAAAGCCTCCGGCCACCAAAATCAAGGCCTAAGATAAATATTTTGGCGAGAGGTTTTTAAGCCTGTGCGTTTGCCAGAAGGGAGTCTATGTAGTTATGGTCAACGCCGTATTTTTCGGTCATCTCGCGCTTGGTCTCTTCAGTAGGGAAGCCCCAGTCAATAAGTACAACTTCACCGTAATTATTGACGTTAATATTGCCTCTTGTTGCATCTTCAATAAATTTATCGGCAAGGCTGCCGTGAACCGCAACATAAGCATGGAAATCTTCACCGTTATTATCTTTCGCCTGTACGAAATAGATGTTGTTCTTAGATTCTAAGTGAGTTTGCCATACCGGGTCAGCTTCAGGGTTATAGCTTGCACCCAGATGTTCTATTTTTTCTTTGATATATTCAGGCGCTTCCGTGCCCCAACCTGAAACTATGATACGGCCATAGCTAAGCAGGTCCTTGGTTTCACCGTTCTCAATATCTTTTTTGAAGATGCTTACCTTAAGCGGTGTAACGTCAACATAATACCAGCATTCAATACCCTGATCTTCTCCCTTCACCAGATATACATATGATGATGGCGCAGATTTTACTTTATCAAGGAAAGATATTTTGGTCATTATTTTATGTATCCTCTCGCAGTTCTAAGAATTTCGGTCAAACTTGTTTTATTTGGGTTTGTACCCGGGCCTTGGTCAGAATGGCAAGTAGTTTTTGCACCGCATGTACCACAGCCGCTGGCTTTGCTGTGCGCCATACCTAACTCATTGGCTTTATCAAGCATGGCAGAATATCTTGGATGTTTTTCCCTTAATGACCTAACTTCGGCAAGTAAGCCTGCAGAAAGTCCAACTTGTTTTCCAACCCCTACGAATTTATCAACTATTTGCTTAGAGGTTGAAGGTTGCATAGCGCCGGTTGCGGTTACATATTTTGATACAAGGCAAAACGTGTTCTTAATATCTCCTACAAAGCCCGTTCCTGCTTCAAAACATTGTAGTAAGGGGTTTTGTGCTAAAGGGTTGTTAATTTTTTTTGACTCTTCAAGACAAGCATTAAAAGCGGTGAAAAGATTGGCTAAAATAGTAAGCCC
>CAYVII010000161.1:0-3934 GCA_964451475.1 uncultured Rickettsiales bacterium | reverse complement strand
CTGCCAGAAACATCCTGAAATTATGGCTACCGTACTTGCCTTCCAGAGTTGCGCCGTAGAATACACAGTACAGCTTGAAAAGGCTGTAAGGCATCATGACAAAATTGATGAAAGGGAAAGGAGCAAGGGCAAAACAGCCTGCGAAAGCCTTGCAGAACCATGGCGCAAGGGGAATTTTATACATAACATATTGCCGGCAGTTTGCCTTGCATATGAAAAAAACCATGGCCCGAATTCTGATGATAAGCCAACGGAAAAAGACTTTGTTGACGGTATGAAATACACAGCAAAGAACGGCATGTTCAACCGTGAAATGAGTGCGCCGGGCTGCGAGCCAAGACAATTTGCCTGCCCTGCCCAGCGGATAATTAACCGCGCCTCTATGCTAAAGTTAAAACTTAAGGGCAAGGAAGCAGCCGCGGAACCGGAAGTAAAAGAAGATAAGGACAGCCTTGGAACAGGGCTTTACCATATATTCAGGGAAGCTGAAAAACAGCCGGCAAAAGCGGCTGAGTTACTTGAGCTGATACTAAAACCGAAAAAGGAAAGGACAGGCAGCGACAGGTTAAAGCCTCCTGCGCCTGAAGACCAGATCGAGTTATACTAATATTTTCAGCCTGAGAATTTTTCTATCCAGCCCGAAATTTCGGCGTTGCGCGTTTTGAAGGCAGTGCGGTTCACGATAAGGCGTGAAGTTACATCAAGCAGTTTTTCCATTTCCACAAGGCCGTTTTCACGCAGTGTTGTGCCGGTTGAAACAAGGTCAACTATGCGGCGGCAAAGACCAAGCTTAGGGGCAAGTTCCATTGCGCCGTTAAGCTTTACTATTTCTGCCTGAACGCCGCGTTTGGCGAAGTGTTTTTTGGTAAGGTTCGGGTATTTTGTGGCAATGCGTATGTGGCTCCAGCTATCTGGCCTGTCGGTATCTGCCAGTTCTTTTAGCGCGGCAACCGAAAGGCGGCATTTGCCGATGTTAAGATCAACCGGTGAGTATATTTCCTGATAATCAAACTCTTCAAGAACATCATTACCTACCACGCCAATATGTGCGCCGCCGAAAGCAACGAAGGTGGCAACGTCAAACGCGCGCACGCGGATGATGTTCACATTATCAAAATTTGTGGCGAACTGAAGTTTACGGCTGTCATCATTATAAAAATCAGCCTCAGGTTTAAGGCCCGCCCTATCCATAATAGGCTGAAGCTCTTTTAAAATGCGCCCTTTTGGCAGTGCTATGGTAAGTTTTTCGCTCATTGCGGGCGCAACTTAGCCTAAATAACAGGAAAATTCAACAAAATGCTAAGCTATTAGCAGGGTAAGAACTAGTAAATGTCTGAAATAAGCTCTGAAAGGAAACGCTCAATTTTGCGTAAAACCTTAGTCATATCAGCAAGTTCCTGTTCTTTCACGCCAACTTCGCGGAACGCGTTAACTGAATTGCCAAGGAACACATCTATCTTCTGGCAAAGCGCAAGGCCTTTATCTGAAAGGCGGATACGAACAGCGCGTTTATCGTGCGGGCTTTTTTCCTGAATTAGATATTCATTCTCTACCAGCTTTTTGATGTTGTAAGAAACGTTTGACCCAAGGTAATAGCCACGGTTGGTAAGCTCAGAGATAGTCATTCTGTCCTGATTGATATTGTAAAGAATCAGCGTTTGCACGTTGTTCACGTCATCAACTTTAAGCCTGTCCAGCTCTGACTTTATCACATCAAGGAAACGCCTGTGCAAGCGCTCGATGAACAACATGTTCTCTACAAATATCTGCTTCATTTTAAGCCTCCGTCTTAGCCTTTAATTTGGCTAAAATTGTAATTATCCTGGGTCTAACTTAACCAAGAAGGCTTAACAAACTCTTAAAAAGCAGGATATTAAAATGAGGCTATTCGGCAAACAGATCTGTTGAAATATAGCGCTCAGCGAATGAAGCCACTATAACCACGATCTTTTTCCCTTTATTTTCAGGGCGTTTTGCAATCTCAAGCGCTGCCGCAACGGTAGCACCTGAAGATATGCCAACGGGTATTCCATCCAACGCCGCAAGCTTGCGCGCCGTTTCAAAAGCAGTGTTATTGCTAATTGTCACAACTTCATCAATAAGGGATTTATCCAGGATATCAGGCACGAAACCTGCACCTATCCCCTGAATTTTGTGAGGGCCGGGCTGGCCGCCGGAAAGGATAGCAGAGTCTTCGGGCTCTACAGCCACGAATTTAACTGAAGATTTTTTCTGCTTAATAACCTGAGCCGTGCCTGTAAGCGTGCCGCCGGTACCAATACCTGTTACGAAAAAATCAAGCTCACCTTTTGTATCTGCCCAAACTTCGTTGGCAGTTGTGTTGCGGTGGATAAGAGGGTTTGCAGGGTTTTGGAACTGCTGAAGCAAAATTGCCTTAGGGTTAGCGGCAACAATTTCTTCCGCACGCGCGATTGCGCCGCGCATGCCTTTTTCTTTTGGTGTAAGTTCAAGCTCCGCGCCAAGAAATTTTAGCATCTTGCGGCGCTCAATTGACATGCTTTCAGGCATTGTAAGAATTATTTTGTAACCTTTTGCAGCAGCAACAAATGCAAGCGCGATACCTGTGTTACCTGAAGTTGGTTCAACAAGAACGCTATCTGCCGTTAGTTTGCCGCTTTTTTCTGCAGCTTCAATCATTGAAAGGGCAATACGGTCTTTCACGCTTGCCAGAGGATTAAAGAATTCAAGCTTGGCATAAACTTCTGCCACCGCGCCTGCCTCTTTTGCAATTTTGTTAAGGCGAACCAGCGGAGTGTTGCCCACGGTTTCAAGTATATTATTATATATACGGCCGCGGCCTTCTGTTGCGTACTCGGTTTCAGCGTTTAGTTTTTCTGCTGTGTTTGCCATGGTAATTGCTCCTTTAAATAATCTCTATAAGTTTAGTGGAGATTACCAGCATAAATTTTCAAGTTCAAGCTGTTTTTTTAAGCTTTATAATCTTACGGGCGAAGGCGGGTTCTTCTTAAGATCATGCCGGCATACGGCAAGGCAGAAATTTACCAGCTTGCCGGCAAACTCACTATTTCCGCCATTTTTTATATCAAATATATCTTTTGCCTTTTCACGGTCAGTTCCAATTATCATGCCGTACGGGCTGCGTATATTGCCCGGGTCACGTACTTTTATTATTGTAGCACCGGTAACATTCTCCCCTCTTTTCATTACAGACATTGCAACGCTGAAATCACTACGGTCATCAAATACAGGGTTTTGAAATATTACTTCAAATGAATAAGAAACATCACCTTTTGGCTTATACCTTACACCCTCAGTAGTTCCATATTCGTCCCCATTGTAGTTTTCTGTTAAAACCACTTCGAAAGATTCTTTCTTTTTATAGTGACCAGTGATCGTGCGTTTTTTTTTGCCACGTAAAGCATCCAAAATAAGCTTTGCACCTTCTGCATTAACTACAGACGCGCCTATCCTTCCGCTATGGTGCAGATAATCTTTCATAGGTCTAATATGGCATTAAATGATTAAGTTTGGGCTAACTTAAAATTTATATAGTAAAATCAGACTTTTGCGCTTCAGGCTCAATAACGCCCTTTTCTCGTGCCTCCTGCAAAATATCGTGCAGGGAAATTTTTGAAAGGCTTTCAGACTGGCTGTTTATTTTACTTTCCACCAGTTTTGCAAAATCGCTTACGCTCTTTGGCTTTTCCGCTTTTTCAAGCGCGGAAAAAATATCAAGCAGGCTTATATTGCGTTTCTCGCGGCCAAGAACATAGCCGCCTTTTGGCCCGCGGATAGATTTTAATACACCTGAATGGACAAGATTTTGCAGCTCTGTTTCCAGATAGCGCTCAGGCAATTCAAGACTTTTGCAGACTTCAGTACCGCGAAGCGCACCTAGCGGAGACTTAATGGCTATTATTACCACCGCCTCCACCAGATTTAAAAATTTTGC
>CAYVII010000160.1:0-3945 GCA_964451475.1 uncultured Rickettsiales bacterium | reverse complement strand
GTTGATAGTTGAAATTGCAAGCACGCATACACTTGCCAGTAGTCCCTTATGCATATTTATCCTTTGTTTTGTTGCTTAAAAATTTGGTTTTAAGCAAAGAACGGAGGGGCGCGTGTATGTAAATTATTTGAATAAAGCTGGTTCTGTAGCTGCTGGCCGCCAAAACCAAACAGGCTTTTAGATATTATCCCGCCAAAAGCTGCAGAAGCAGTAGCAGTAGCATCAGGCGCCGCAGGTTGGAAAGTTGCGTTAAAATAGCAGGACTGGCAATGTTTTTTAGGCTTTTCGTGGTCACCCTTAATAACATCTTTAGTATCCACCACTTTAAAACCGTCAGAGGTACAAACCACCATCTTTTCGCCATATAATATCTTAGCGGCGTCCGCCTGCATATCAGGCAGTTTAGCAAGCGCAAACAAAGGCAGCGCGGCGTTTAACACCAGCGCTATGGCAATAACAAAAGCAAGTCTTGCACGGCTTTGCATGTGCGGCAACATAACGCGTTATTTTATCAATTCAACATAGAATATTTATCTTCAGTCCTACAAACTGTTATTATTCAACTTTTTACATGGAGGATAACATGAAAATTCTAAAATTGATGACCCGTAACCCCAAAACAATTTCACCGGGTAACACACTTGCAGATGCCGCAAAACTAATGAGACGTATTGATGCAGGCGTACTTCCGGTAGTTGAGAACGGCAAGGTTACCGGCATGATAACCGACCGCGATATTACAGTGCGTTCGGTTGCCGAAGGGCAAGACCCAAATAACGTACTTGTGCGCGATGCTATGACGCGCAAGGCAATTTTTTGTTATGACGATGAGAATATACATGAAGCAGGCAAGGCCATGCTGAACGAAAAAATTGGCCGTATGCCTGTACTTAGCCGCAAGAATTTAAGCCTTGCAGGTATTATTTCACTTTCTGATATCATTAAACAATGCGGCGGCAAAAATATGGTTGAAGGCCGCACCGGCGCACTTACCAAAGCAAAAATGGCACTGCCTGCAGTGCTTGCTCTGGCGGCATGGGGCGCATACTCAAACCGCCGTTGGATATCTGAGCAGCTTCACAACCATTCTGCTGAAAAAGCAGCCTAGTCTGAATTTGCGCAATAAAAAAAGCCGGGGAATTACCCGGCTTTTTTATTAGGCTAAACCGCAAGTACTAGTTAGAGCGGTTTGTCCTGTATTCATATTTACCTGCAGAGTTAAGAACGCAGCGTTTGCAAGGGTAGTCGCTTACGTAAATAACTTCACCGAATGAACGGGCAGCAGGAGCAGTGCCTTTGTAGCGGGGTTCGCCAACTTGGCGGCCATCGAAGCGGCTTTTTTCAGCACCTGCCGGTTTCCAGTAGAAAATAGCCGCAGCTCTTTTTCTTTCCTGAGGGCTTACAGGGTACTCATATTTTGCTTCGCAGGTTTTTTCTTCCGCTTTAGCAGTTTCAACTTTTTTCACTTTAACCGCAGAAGCAGGAACTTTTTCCTCTTCAAAATATTCACGAGCGATTGAAGCCGTAGCAGAAACAGTAACAAGTACTGCCAGCGCAACGATTGCATAAACTTTTAATTTCATATTTTCTCCCAAATTTAAATTGTTAACCTTTTTATTTGGGAAAGAGAAACCACGCAAGCAAAAAAGCCATGCACTATGCAAGTTACGCCGGCAGCTTTAATTTTAGCGGTTAAGCTATTGCTTTACCGTCATTTAACGCCAGCCAACCTTTAACCGTGCGAATGATAAACCAAATCGCAAGGCCAAGCAGGACCAGCAGACCAATGAACACAGCCGTAAGTACAATTCCAATGATACCGCCAATGAACATTACCCAGAAAGTTTTTATCTGCGCATTAAAGTGCGACTCAAGATAAGTGCCTTTCACTTCATCACGCTTGATGTAGTTGATGACCACTGCGATAAATATTGTAAAGCCAAGAAGGAAGCTTGCCGCATGCAACGCATAAACTACCGTGGTTAGGTCTTTTAGCTTCTTAAGGTTATCTTGTGGTGGTAGAACTTCCATTTTTAACTCCTGTGTTTGTTATTGCCCCATTATAACAAAGGCTTGGCAAAGACCAAGTTTAGTAGCTTCTTTGCCGATTACACTTTACTTATAAATTGTATAAAGAAACAATATCGTGTTTTTATGTCACGGATGCGCATATTACCGAAGTACCCATTTATTATATATTTTATGAAACTAAAAAGAACATTACTCGCCACGTCATTGATATTTATTTCAAGCCAGTCTTTTGCTGAAGAACCAACAACCCTCCCTGAAGGCATCCCTCCCGTTAACCCGGCGCCGGGTGCAGCTGTTGACGGAGAATATAAAATAGATCAGGACGACAAAGGTATTTTCAGCCTCGTGTGGGAAAATGATATATTCTCAGGTCAGGATCAAAATTATACAAACGGCGTACGCTTCGCATATCTTTCGCCCGAAGCTAACGCACCCGAGTGGTTGGAAGGCCTTGCAGACTGGTTACCGCTGGCAGGCGACGGCAACAAGCGTTACAGTATAGCAGGCGGACAAAGCCTTTTTACCCCCGATGATATTAAAACCGCCGCCCTTTTGCCGGACCAGCGCCCATATGCGGGCTGGCTATATGGCTCTGTCGGCGCACTATCCGATACCGGCAAAACGCTTGATAACGTAATGCTTACCGTTGGTATAGTTGGCCCAGCTGCACTTGGCGAGGAAACTCAGGAAGCGGTCCATCACTGGCTACCCAACAATGATGATCCCAAAGGCTGGGATAACCAGCTACAAAACGAGGTCGGCATCAATTTAGATTACGAACGCAAATGGCGTAGCATGTTTGAATTTTCACCGTTCGGTACAGGTGTTGATATTACCCCGCACGTTGCCGCAAGCCTTGGTAACGTAACCACTCAGGCAACTGCAGGTGCAACACTTCGTATCGGCTATGATCTTCCGCAAGATTACGGCCCGCCGCGCATCCGCCCTTCCATGCCGGGTTCTGATTTCTTTATTCCTACAAAAGATATCGGCGGCTATTTATTCGCAACCGTTGAAGGCCGCGCCGTTGCCCGCAATATATTCCTTGATGGCAACACATTCCGTGATAGCCACAGCGTTGATAAAGAAAATTTCGTAGGCAGCCTAAGCTTTGGCGCTGCAATAACGCTTGAAGATACACGTATTTCATACACGCATGTACTTATGTCTGAAGAGTTTGAAACACAGGATGAACCCGCAAGCTTTGGCGTGGTTACAGTTTCAACCCGCTTCTAAAATAAGAAATCACAAAAAATCCCGCCTGAAATTACAGGCGGGATATTCCGGTAGGAATTAGTTTTAATTTAGCTTAGTTGCTGGTTGCCGCCCTTTTCAGGAAAATTTACCGGAGTATCATTTTCCATCGGCACTTCTTCAACGCCTCGTCCATCTCCGCCGCGTCCGTGCTGGTTTACAGGGGCGTTATTAGTATCACTCAAATTCTGGCTTATATTGGCGCGGTCTTCACCCCACTGCCCGATATTTTGCTGGTTTTCCTGACCATCGCGGTTGTTATCACTGGCATTATCAATTTGCGCTTTATCTTTCTGGATATTTCTTGGGCTATGCGCTTGCGCGGCCTGCTGCTGTTCAAATGTCTGTCTGAATTTTGGTTGTGAAGGCATAATATCATTCTCCTATGGTTTTAGTCTGAATTGATAGTGGCAGGTATTATATCAGTTTCCCATACATATGCCAAGCACACACATAAAGAACATATAAACTTCAGGAACATAAGGAACTCAAGCCGCCGCCTTTATAACTTTTACGCTTTTCCATATGAAATTTTTATACGCGCTTTGCTATATTCTTTTTTAACTACTGTTACTTGCAGTGGTCTTACAAAGAACCGGAGCTGGATTGGTCTTTTACGCCGAAAGGTATGGGACCAGAAACCAACCGGTTCTTTTTTTT
>CAYVII010000159.1:0-4000 GCA_964451475.1 uncultured Rickettsiales bacterium | reverse complement strand
GGGTGGGTGAAATATGGCTCGCCCGTCGCACGTTTTTGTTTTATATGGGCTTTTTCCCCAAATGCCAGCGCTTTACGAATACGTGCTTCGTCAAAATGCTTATCGTAATCCCGTATCTTGGCTATCAAGATCTCGGAAAGTTCGGGGATAGTTTCTGCCATATAACAATAAAATAGTTATTGTTTGGGGCATTTGCAATTATATTACGAAAAACGGTGCTGCTTTTTATAATATAATCTTAAGCAACGATCATAAAGGTAGCTAATGGCGGAAGATAAAAAGCATGGTTTGGCAAAAATAGCGGCAAGGCTGGAGGTTATATTGTTTTTGCTCTCATTGCTTTTTGCGGTGAAATTCATATGGGCGTTTGTTGGCGACCATGATTTTACGGCCGCGATACCCATAGACAGCAAAGGCAATAATATCGGCAGGGATTTTGCGGCGTTTTGGGAGGCGGCACGTTTTGCTTTAGCGGGGCAGGCACAAAAAACTTATGAGCTTGTCAGTTTTTCCGAATATCTGCAAAACAAGTATCCGCATGAAGGGGTACTGGTGTGGGTCTATTCGCCGGCTTATTTGCTGCTTATTACGCCTTTGGGAATTGTATCGTATTTGCAAGGGCTGGTGTTATTTTGCGTGTTATCGGCTCTGGTGCTGGCTTATGCCTGTAAGGGGGCAGTAAAAGATTATGGTATGCCGGCGGTATTGCTTTCACCTGCGGCGCTTTATTGTTTCATGTTCGGGCAGACGGGAATTATATTTGCGGGGCTGCTGGTTTTGGCTTTCAGGCTGATGGATAATAAGAAATATTTGTGTGGTTTTATATTGGGAGTTTTGGCGATATCTAAACCGCAGCTGTGTATTTTGCTGCCGGTATTTTTGTTGGTGAAAAAAGAATATAGGGTAATTGGTTTTGCTGTGCTTGCTTTTATGATGCTTGTGCTTACGTCGGTGATTGTTTTTGGTGCGGAAAGCTGGTTACAATATATGCAGGCGCTAAATATTTATAAAAGCGTGCTTGTGCCGATATTAGGGCAGCCAAGCCTTATGAATGCCGTGCGGCAAATATGCGGTGATAGTTTTTATATTCTTTACGGGCTTGTTTCTGTAGCGGCTATTTATATGGCGGTGCGGGTGTGGATAAATTCAGTGAGCAGGCCGGTACAATTGCTGGCGCTGGTGCTGGCTGTTTTTATTATCAGCCCCTATTATCTTGTTTATGACATGGTCTTATTGCTGGCGGCATATATATGGTTAATGCAAACACGCAGCGGTAACGGATATATTATCGGTGCGCTGATGTTATGGCTTTTGCCGCTGGTAATGGTTGCGGCAGCGGGCGGGGCGGTAAAACCTGTTGTGCTTGTGCTTAGTATGTTGACGGCGTTGCTATATAATCTGGCATTGTTATTTAAAGACGAAGCGGCAAAAAAAAGAAGCGCTATTTAGCGCTTCTTTGAATTTTTTGTTCTGAATGATTAGTCTTCGTCAGCAACGTCATCATCAAACGCCATGCCTGCATCATCACCTTCAAGGAGGTCTTCAGCATCATCGGCAGATTGCATAGATTTAAGTTCTTCAGCAACGTCAGCACGAGAAAGGTTAGGGATAGACAGGTTGCTATCATCAATAATATCTTTCTTGCCGAATTTCTGGTGAGAAGTGATAACTTCAGTCTTAAGTGACTCAAGAGAAACTTTTTGTTCAGCTATTTCACGCAGGGCAACAACAGTATCTTTGTCATTGTCACGTTCTACCGCAAGAGGAGAGCCTGAAACGATCTGACGTGCGCGCTGGCTGGCAAGAGCAACCAGTTCAAAACGGTTAGGTACGTGTTCAATGCAATCTTCAACGGTAACGCGAGCCATGAAATATCCTTGTAAAAATTTGTATAATTAACGCTTAGAGAACTGGAAGCTACGGCGTGCTTTAGCTTTACCGTATTTCTTACGTTCAACAACGCGGCTATCACGAGTCAGGAAGCCACCGCGGCGAAGTGTAGTGTGTAGCGTTGGGTTGTAAAGATCCAGAGCCTTTGAGATGCCGTGACGAACTGCACCGGCCTGACCAGAAAGACCACCGCCTTTAACAGTTGCAACAACGTCAAACACGCCTGCTGAGTTTGTAGCTTCAAAAGGCTGGTTGATGATCATGCGTAGTACAGGACGAGCGAAGTATTTAGTAACATCGCGGCCGTTAACCGTGATCTTGCCTTTACCTGATTTGATCCAAACGCGCGCAACAGCATCTTTACGTTTGCCAGTTGCATATGAACGGCCAAGCTTATCAACTTTTGGTTCACGAGGAGCCTGTTCAGCTGCTTCCGCTTCCTGAACTGCGCCTAGGATATCTAGAGAGTTTGCAGGTTTAGCGTCTGCTTTAGTTGCTTTTGTAGCTCTTTTTTTCGGTGCTGAAGGAATATCGATCATTGATTATGCCGCCTTATTCTCGGTTCTTTTGTTTTTAGGGTTTTTCGCTGCAAGGTCCAGCTTAATAAGTTGTTGAGCAACGTGCGGGTGCTCATTGCCTGCGTAAACGCGAAGTTTAGAAAGCTGGTTGTTCATTAGTGTGAAACGACGACGTGCGAACATGCGTTTAACAGCAAGTTTGATAACGCGCTCAGGGAACTTACCGGCAAGAATTTTTGCCGCATTAGTTTCCTTGATACCACCAGGGTGGTTCGTGTGTTTGTAGTAAACGCGGTCTTCCGCTTTGTTACCTGTAATTTTCACTTTCTCAGCGTTGATGATAACAACGTGATCACCAGTATCGATGTGTTTAGTGAATGTAGGTTTGTTCTTCCCGCGCAGTAGATCTGCAACTTCAACGGCCAGACGACCCAGTACAACGCCTTCCGCATCAATAAGATACCATTTGCGTTCTTGTTCTGCCGGTTTTGCAGAGTATGTTTTTGCTGTTAACTTCATAATAATTCCGCTAAATAATTTTGGAGGCGGCATTATGTATATTAGAGGGTATTGTGTCAACAAGTAATTTTACAGTAGAAAAAGAGCAGGCCGGAGAGCGTCTGGATAAGTTTTTAGCAAGCAAAACAGGGCTTTCCCGCAGTTTTGTGCAAACCCTTATAAAAGACCCCTCTAAAAAAGTTAAGGAAGGGGAAGTTATCTCTATTGAAATTCCGGAGGCAAAACCCCTTGATCTGGTACCGTGGGACTTCCCGCTGGATATTGTGCATGAAGATAAGGATCTGCTGGTCATAAACAAGCCTGTGGGGCTTACGGTACACCCGTCTGAGGGAAATTGGGATAAAACCCTTGTCCAGGCATTGCTTTTCCATTGTAAAGGGCAGCTTAGCGGCATTAACGGGGTGGAAAGACCCGGCATTGTGCACAGGCTGGATAAAGACACTAGCGGCCTTATTGTAGTGGCTAAAACAGACGAGGCGCACAAACGCCTTGCCGCCCAGATCGAAAGCCGTGAGATAAAACGCAGTTATCTGTGCGTTGTGCAGGGTATTCCTAACCCGCCTGCGGGGCAGATAAAGACGGGTTTTGGCCGTCATCCTAAAGACCGCAAGAAAATGACCACTTATGACCTTACCGAGGCAATCATGGGCGGCGGCGGGGTGCGTCATGGCTTTATGCGTGATGAGAACTGGGAAATAGAAATAGGTCATAAGACCGAGTTTGGTATGGAACGCGGTGAGGGCAGGAAGGCCAAGATAGCAATTACAGATTATAAGGTGGTTGAAGTGCTTGGGAACGGGCTTGCGAGCCTTGTGGAATGCCGTCTGCAAACCGGCCGCACGCACCAGATAAGGGTGCATATGAAGCATATTAAATGCCCGATAGTTGGTGATCAGACATACGGTGCGGCAAAAAAGGCCAAAGGAATGCCGGATTTTAGCCGTCAGGCGTTACATGCCTATAAGCTGGAAATACCCAATGTGGGTGTTTTTGAGGCGGAGTTACCAAAGGATATGCAGGAACTGCTTAGAAATTTTTAGGCTAATTTGCCGTTCTTGCGTTGTTCTTTAAAA
>CAYVII010000158.1:0-4002 GCA_964451475.1 uncultured Rickettsiales bacterium | reverse complement strand
CGCTTGGGGCAATGCCATCGCTCCATGTGGCGCATGCGGCGGCAATTTGTCAGGCTATGCGCATTATTGACCGCAAAGCGGTTTGGCCTTTCATGCTAATTACCAGCTATTTGTTTGTTTATGCCATAGTTTCCCAGTTCCATTATGTGCTGGACTTGTTTGCAGGTATTGCGCTTGCTATGGCAATTTACCCGCTGCAAAAGCATATTTACCGCAATATCCATTAGAATTTTGTTGCAAGGCAGGGGTTTTGAATTTATGTAAATTGCTATTATGGCAAAAATACAAGGCAAAACAGGTGAATGGGAATATGTGATCGGACTTGAGATCCATGCGCAAATTTCCAGCAATTCAAAACTTTTTTCGGGTTCTTCAACCAAGTTTGGTTCTGAGCCGAATTCGCAGGTTTCATTCGTTGATGCCGCAATGCCCGGTATGCTGCCGGTGATAAACGAATATTGCGTTGAGCAGGCTGTAAAAACAGGCCTTGCGCTTAATGCACAGATAAATAAATACTCGGTTTTTGACCGTAAGAATTATTTTTATGCCGACCTTCCGCAAGGTTATCAGATAAGCCAGTATTTAGACCCTATCGTTGGTAAGGGCAGCATTAGCATTGTGCTGAACGGGCAGGAGAAAGTTGTAGGCATCACGCGCATACATATGGAGCAGGATGCAGGCAAAAGCCTTCATGACCAGAACCCGCGCTATTCATATATTGACCTTAACCGCAGCGGTGTTGCGCTTATGGAAATTGTTACCGAGCCTGATATCCGCAGTCCTGAAGAGGCGGCTGAAGTGCTTAAGAAACTGCGTACTATTTTGCGTTATATCGGCACTTGCGATGCTGACCTTGAAAAAGGCATGATGCGTTGCGATGCCAACGTATCTGTGCGTAAAGCCGGTGCAGGTTTTGGTACGCGTTGCGAGATCAAGAACCTTAACTCTATCCGCAACGTGCTGCGTGCAATTGAGCATGAGGCTGAGCGTCAGGTGGAAATTCTTGAAAATGGCGGCACGATAGATCAGGAAACGCGCCTTTATAATGCCGACAGCAACACTACTGCAACTATGCGCAGCAAAGAAGATGCAATGGATTACCGTTATTTCCCTGATCCTGACCTTCTTCCGCTTGAGTTTGACGATGCGTTCATTGAGCGTATCCGCAAAACATTGCCAGAGCTGCCTGACCAGCTCAAAGAGCGTTATATTAAAGAACTTGGCCTTAGCGAATATGATGCCGGTGTTCTGACGGCAGAAAAAGAAACCACCGAGTTCTTCCAGACTGCCGCAAAAGGCCGTAATGCCAAGCTTGTTTGCAACTGGCTGACGGTTGAATTGTTTGGCCGCCTTAACAAAGCTAATAAAGAGCTTGGTGAAAGCCCGATATCTGCAAAGCAGGTAGGTGAGCTGGTTGGATTGATTGAAAATAACACTATCAGCGGCAAAATTGCCAAAGATGTGTTCGATATCATGTTTGAAACATCCCAAGACCCTGAAAAGATAGTTGAAGAGAAAGGTCTTAAGCAGGTTTTAGACACAGGCGCGATTGAAAAAGCGGCGGATGAAGTGCTGGCTGCAAATGCTGATAAAGTGGCGCAATATAAGGGCGGGCAGGATAAATTGTTCGGCTTCTTTGTAGGGCAGGTCATGAAGGCGATGCAGGGTAAGGGTAACCCTCAGATAATCAATGAAATTCTTAAAAAGAAGTTAGGCTAGATTTTCTCTACCCAAGCGTAATAATAGATTAATAATCTTTTGCCATAATATTGACAGAAATTAATTCTGTGAGTATATCATGGCAATGAGTAGGGAAGATCTTTTACGTGAGTTTTCAGTAACTGCAAAGAATAAGAGTTCTGCGGAAGCAATACATTTGCTGACAGAGTTTGGATTCCAGCTTATTAGAGATGGCCGCGAGCATATTTACCAGAATGATGCGACGCATAAAACGGTCAGGTTCAACCCAAGGTCTGATAATATAGGCCGTGAAAAATGGTCTGAGATAAAAGACCTGTGTCTGGAAGTGCAGCAGCTTTCCCAAAAAACCGGCGTAAAGATGGTTGAATACAGGGAGGCGGTCTATTTGCCCGATATCCCCGAGTTCCGCGGTTACGTAATATTAAAATCCAGCCAGAGGAAAGAGGCGCAAGAAGCGGCAATAACCGAAGCGCGCGGTATTATTGAAACTAAGGCGGATGCTTACCGCGAAAGTCTGGCAACGTGGGAAAGGGTGTATGGCCTTAAAATTTTGCGTGATACTAAAAATGACAAGCTTACCATACAGATCAAAGAAGCCGGTATACAGGAAAGTTTTGAGTATGAGTCTGCCAGCCCTAATGAGGTGATGGCTTTTTTTAAGGAGCAGATACAAAAGGCCGATGAAGTGTTTCTGGCGCGTGAGGCAAAGCTTGAAGAGTTTGCCGCATTAAAAGGCGGCGCTACAGTAACAAGGCGTGAGGATGACCAGCGTATAGAGCTGAAGCCGCCTGTTGGTACTGTAAGAGTTCAGACGATTGCTACATTTGGCGCAAGCAATCTTATTAGCCAGCAAGGTATGCGTGACCTTGAAGATATGATCGGCAAAATACATGCGGCTAAGGCTAAGAAAGTTGAAGGTATAATCAAGCATCATGAAGAAGAGGCCATGAAAAAACAGGTGCAGCCAAGCCCAACTTTACCTGATGGTGTCTATTCGCTTGGTATTTCTACCAGAAGTAATGTTCTTGGACCGAAAGTAATAGAGGCAAAGCAAAGGGTGTTTGATGCTTTAAAAGAAGTATCGGGTGCCCAAGATATGAATACCCTATACCCGTTACTGCGTGCGGTTGGTTTTAATCATGAAGGTGCTGATAAATATATAAACCCTGAGCATACTACAAGGCCGGTGATAGGACATGGTAATAAAACAGCTATCCGCGGTAATATTGAGAGGTTTGTGAAAGCTCATGCCAAGGATGAAACTGCGGCAAAGGCTGCTTTAAAGAAGATCAAGCCTGACCTTGAAGAGATCATGAACTCGGCTGAAAAGAGGGAAAAAGTGAAATTTGAAAGATAAGTATCACTTTTTTATACGAAATCATCTAAATTAGAAAAATACTCGAAATTTACTGTAAAAATGCAGTTTATTATTGCTATCAGTAAATGGTTGAATATACTGACAAGACTTAAAACAAAACAAAGAGACTATATTTTATGACAAAAACACTTACTCGTGCAGACATCGCAGCAGCAATCAACCGCAAACTAGGTTTTTCACAAATCGAAGCAGCAGAAATGCTGGATGCAGTGCTGAACGAAATTCAGGCTGGCCTGAAAACTGATGGCGGCGTTAAGCTTTCAGGTTTTGGTAACTTTCTGATTCATAACAAGAAAGAGCGTGTTGGTCGTAACCCTAAGACTAAGCAGGTTGCAAAAATTTCAGCCCGCAAGTCTGTTTCTTTCCATGCATCCCAGATGCTCAAAAAAACATTGAATGGCTAAATATCTCACTATCGGGGAAGCATCTAAGGAACTGAATGTTCCTGATTATGTCCTCCGGTTCTGGGAAAAGAAGTTCAAGGTTATCCACCCTTCCAAAAGGCGTGGGGGAAGACGCTATTATTCAGAAGAAGATATTGAGACCATAAAAAAAATAAAAAGCTTGCTGCACGGTGGCGGCTATACTATTAAAGGTGCTAACGTAATTTTGAATAACAAACTGGTTGATATAAATACATCTATGGCAAGCCCGAAAAAAATAGTTAGTAAGCAACAACCTGACCTTTTCGGGGCAGATGATTTTTCAGCCGAAGCAAAAGTGAAGCTAAAAGAGCTTCTGGAGCGCCTAAAAAAAGCGCAGGAAGTTTTAGCTAACAGCGCACAAAACAACAACTAGCATCCCCCATGAAAAAGATACTTATTCTTGCCGGTGACGGCATTGGCCCTGAAGTTACTAAACAGGCAGAAAAAATCATAAACAAAATCGGTGGTTTTGAAATTGACCGCGCTACTCTTGGCGGC
>CAYVII010000157.1:0-4008 GCA_964451475.1 uncultured Rickettsiales bacterium | reverse complement strand
GGTTTAGGGGCAGGTGCTGCTTCTTTCTTCTCTTCAGCTGCTGGTTTAGGGGCAGGTGCTGCTTCTTTCTTGTCTTCTACTTTCTGCTCATCTTTCTTAGGCGCAGGAGTTATTTTTACCGGCTGAGATAATGCGGCTTTTGCAGCTTCAACATCCAGCTGTTCTGCCTGTTGCTTTACAGGCGCAGGAGGTACAGGTAATTCTTGACCCGTAGGGCCCGTTACAGTTTCAGGCACTTTATCAGCATTTGCAACTGCAACCTTATGAGGTTTAGGACCTCTTGTTGTTACTCCAGGTTCGTTCTTTTCTGCGGCAGGAGCTTCAGGAGCTGCAACAGCAAGTTCTTTCATCGTTTCGTCTTTATATACTTTTACATCTTCAGCCTTAATACCCGGCTGAGGCGTTTTAGGAATAGTTACATACTGTTTAATTTCGCCTTCTATATTCTTATCACCGAAATAAGGGTTTTCCAGCTCGGCACCAAGATAAAGGCCCTCAAGGTCCATCTTTTTATCTGCGTTACCATCCACAGCGTAAATAAAGTTAGGTTCGCCCGGTACCCAGTCACCTGCCTTGATATTTTCTTTTTTAATTTCTTCGGCCATATTTCCCTCTTCGTTTTTTTGTTTCAAAGAAGCATTTGGCGCCTCTTTAATGTTTTGTTCTGCCCTAGCCATTGCGGCTAATGATTCATCTTTTGCAGCTTTCTGCATTGCTGCCGCAGCTACTTCCCTTTCTTCTTCCGGAAGACGCATAGCAAGTGTTGTCAGGAATTTTGCATCCTTTACAACTTCCCCTTTTTCTTTGCTGTATTCTATCACGTCCAGAACATTTTGCTGCGTGATAACAGCGCCAGCGTTTTTCAGTTTATCAATTATGTTTTTATTGCTTAATCCGGTCACATCCTCCGCCACGTGAGTTTTTTCCGCAAGTACAAGCGGCACATGTTTATCAGTATCAGGCTGGTTAGGATTTATCTTCGGGTCGGCAAGCAATACATCAAGCGCTCTTTCGTGCCTGCCTCTTGCCGCAAAACCAAGGGGCGTATATTTTCCGCCTACAAAACCGGGGGCATCATAACTGCCGTTGATATCAAAACCGGGAACAGATGCCAGGATCTCCGGTGTCAGAGTATCATTGTCTATAGACTTCATGATAAACTCCGGAGTTCCTTTTTTTGGAGGTGCATATCCGCCCATAATTATTATCCTGTTCGCTAGTTTTTATAATAAAATTTAACTATTTATAACAGAAAAATATTACAGTTTTATTACTGCGATGTTACTTTTTTGTTAAATAACAAATTGCTCTTTTATCATGCGGTCTAAAAGAGTATGGTCGCCGTCAAATAATATCTTGATAGTGGTTTCCCTGTCCTCATATACCTCAACCCTTACAACATCACGGATCTCGTGGAAATCCGCCACTGCCGAGACGGGGCGCTTTTGCGGGTTAAGAATATCGAACGTAACCTTCATATCTGAAGGAATTAGGGCGCCACGCCATCTGCGGGGGCGGAAAGGGCTTATTGGCGTAACCGCTAAAATACCGGATTTCAATGGGATAACAGGGCCGTTAGCTGAAAGATTATAAGCAGTACTACCCGCAGGGGTTGCAACCAGAACGCCGTCACATACCAGTTCTTCAATATGTGTTACTTTCTGGACGTCTACGCGCAGTTTGGCGGCCTGAGCACTTTCCCTTAGCAGGGAAACCTCATTTATGGCCTTTTTCACAAATGTTTTACCGTCTTTGCAGGTTGCCACCATTTCAAGCGGGTGAAGCTCGGTTATCTCGGCCTTTTCCAGCCTTTCGGGCAGATTCTTTTCATCATAATTATTCAGCAAAAATCCTATAGTACCGCGATTCATGCCGAAAAACGGCACATTATACTGCATATACTGGTGCATTGTGTGCAGCAGGAAGCCGTCACCGCCCAGCACTATTATAAGGTCGGCCTCTTCGGGTTTAACATCGCGGCTTAGGGAGTCATACAGGTATTTAAGACGGCTAAGTGCTTCCACTGCTTTATCAGAATCATCGGCGACAATAGCTATCTTTTTGAACTTCATAATTACTCTATACTTGAACAAGTGTAACAAAACAGTTAAGACAAAGCAATATGAGCCAGAAAATTATAGCATTTCAAGGGGTGGAAGGTGCCCACAGCCATTTAGCGTGCCGTAAAAGCTACCCTGACCACAAAACCATGCCCTGCCCAAGCTTTGAGGCGGTGTTTGAAGCCGTGCGCGAGGGTAAAGCCGATATCGGTATGATACCGATTGAAAATTCTTATGCCGGACGTGTTGCAGAAGTGCATAACATTCTGGCCAACACAGACCTGCATATCGTGGGTGAAACCTTCCTGCGCGTTTCACACCATCTGCTTGCCCCTAAAGGCGCAAAAATTGAAGATATAAAAGAAGTGCATTCGCATCCGCAAGCGCTTATGCAATGTAATAAAAGCCTTTCCGCGCTTGGCGTCAAAACAGTAAAAGCTGAGAATACCGCTATTGCAGCAAAAAATATTGCCGAGAAAAATGATAAGAATGCCGGGGCACTTGCATCTGAGCTTGCAGCAGAAGTGAACGGGCTTGAAATCCTTAAACGCAACATGGAAGATTCAGATACCAACCTGACTATCTTCATTACCGTTTCAAAAGAGCCGCTTGACCCTGAGCCAAGCGAGAAAGTTATAACCACATTGCTTTTCCGCATCCGTAATATTCCGGCGGCGCTTTATAAAAGCCTTGGCGGTTTTGCCACGAACAACGTGAACCTGCTAAAACTTGAAAGCTATATTCCGGGCGGACATTCCGATAATGCCGACTTCTTTATTTCATTTCAGGGCCACCCGAAAGAGCGTCGCGTTCAGCTGGCAATAGAAGAGCTTGGCTTTTTCACGCGCCGCGTTAAGCTGCTTGGCGTTTACGAAGGCGATGCGGAGCGCTTTAACTAATGGATCATTTTATAATCAGAGGCGGCAAGCCGCTTAAAGGCACTGTTAATATTAGCGGGGCAAAGAACTCGGCCCTTAAACTTATGTGCGCCGCACTTCTTACCGATAAGCCTGTCACGCTTAAAAACGTTCCCGAACTTGCAGACATTTCATCAATGGCAGAGCTTCTTGAGCATATGGGCACAAAGCTTAGCACGCTTGAGAATAATACTTATCATATTGATGCATCTAATATCACCGACACTACTGCTCCTTATGATCTAGTTAGCAAGATGCGCGCTTCAATCATCGTGCTTGGCCCGCTGCTGGCACGTTTTGGTAAGGCTAAAGTTTCACTGCCTGGTGGTTGTGCTATCGGCACACGACCGGTTGATCTTCACCTTAAAGCGCTTGAGCAAATGGGCGCAAAGATTGAAATTGAAGGTGGCTATGTAATTGCGGAATGCAAAAAACTTAAAGGCACTGAGATATTTTTTGAAAAAGTTTCTGTAGGCGCTACCGAAAACATATTAATGGCGGCAACGCTTGCAGAAGGCGAGACAATACTTCAGAACCCTGCACGCGAGCCGGAAATTGTCGATCTTGCAAATATGCTGATAAGCATGGGCGCGAAAATTGAAGGCGCGGGGACTAAAACAATTAAAATAACCGGCGTGGACAAACTAAACGGCTGCACGCACACTACTATTGCCGACCGTATTGAAGCAGGCAGCTTTATTATTGCCGCTGCAATTACAGGCGGTGATGTTTATATGCCCAATATCAGCCACGAGATACTTGGCGCAGCATGGTTCAAGCTTAAGGAAGCCGGCATTGACCTTACCGAGGAAAATGGTGGCATACGCGCCAAATTCAACGGTAACCGCATTAAAGCAACCAGCGTTATAACCGCTCCCTTCCCCGGCTTTGCTACAGATATGCAAGCGCAGTTCATGGCTCTTATGTGCCTTGCACAGGGAACTTCAACCATTGAAGAAGTTATATTTGAAAACCGTTTCATGCATGTTCCTGAACTGGCGCGCATGGGAGCGGATGTTAAAATTACAGGC
>CAYVII010000156.1:0-4022 GCA_964451475.1 uncultured Rickettsiales bacterium | reverse complement strand
TAATCAGCTACTTGCTTTATTTGCCCAGGCGTTAAAACCCCTGCAAATGCAGGCATTATATTAACGCGTTCTTCTTTGTGGCCGGATCGTATGCCGACTTTGAGCGTATGATAAATTTCTTCAAGCTTGCCGCCCCATATCCAGTCATCATCAATCAGGCTTGGGTAGCCCTTACCTCCATTGCCGCCGCCACCGTGGCAGGCCGAGCAGTTTTCCTTGAATGCAATTTCACCGCCTGCAACTGCGAATTCGCGTAATTTTTTATTCATCATTATTTCCTCTAAAGAAGCTTCATGGAAGCTGTAGGCATATTTATTTTTACGCTCTGCAATTTCTGCCTGCTTTTTAGCAAGCCTGTCATATTGTGTTTCGTGCTTAATTCCGGGTGTGTTGCCGCCTAAGGTTGGCCATGCCGGGTAAACTATCCAGTAACCAACGCCCCATATGAAGCAAATAAGGAAAACCCAGAGCCACCAGCGCGGTGCGGGGTTGTTAAGCTCTTTCAGTCCGTCCCATTCATGCCCTGTTGTTTCAACGCCTGTGATTTTATCTTTTTCTTTTTTGCCGTCTGCCATTTTAGTCCCTTAGTGGAATGTTTCTGTATTTTTCAAATTTCTTTTTATTGCGCGGGAGCAATGCCCAAATTGCCGTTACCCCAAAAAAACTGAAGAAGCCAACAAGGCAAATTAGCCCGCTATGCTCGGTTATAAATTTCATCATTTTTTCTTCTGCTCCGGCTTATAAGTTTTGAAATCCGCCATAGTTCCTGTCACCTGCAAATAGGCGATTATTGCATCCAGCTCCGAAACAAAGTTAGGGTCACCGTCAAAATCACGCACATTCACCTTGCCATAGCGTTTGGAAAGCTCTGCCGCGTCGCCATCTTTTTGTGCCTGCGCCATTAAATCATTATAAGCCTGCTCAATCTGCTCATCTGTGTAAGGCACACCCTCCATACGCAAAACTTTGAGATGCTCTTTTGTTTCATTTGAATTCACGCCGCGGTTGGCTAGGAATTTATATGTCGGCATGATTGACTCAGGCACTACATCACGCGGGTTTTTTAAATGCGCGGCATGCCATTCATCGGAATATTTGCCGCCAATACGGGCCAGGTCAGGGCCTGTTCTTTTAGAACCCCATACGAAAGGGTGATCATATTTGCTTTCTGCCATAAGTGAATAATGGCCGTAGCGTTCAACCTCATCACGCAGTACACGAACTTGCTGGCTGTGGCAGGTGTTACAGCCTTCGCGGATGTAAATATTATAACCGGCCAGCTCAAGCGGAGTGTAAGGGCGGATGCCCTCAATTTTCTCAAGCGTTTGTTCGGTACGGAACATTGGCACGATCTGCACCAGCCCGCCAATTGAAACCGCAACTATTATGAACAGTAAAAGAGCAATTGAATTCCGCTCAAGTTTCTGGTGTTTATCTAACATTATCCTCTCCACATTTTACTGTTTTAATTAAGTTGTAGACCATGATCAGCGCGCCGCCCAAGTAAAGCAGGCCGCCAAGCGCGCGTATTAAATAGTAAGGGTGCATTGCAAGGACAGTTTCCGCGAATGAATATTGTAGGAAGCCCATTTCCGTGTAGGAACGCCACATCAGCCCTTGCATGATTCCTGCCACCCACATGGCTGTGATGTATAAAACAATGCCGATAGTCGCTATCCATAAATGCAGGCGTACAAGCTTAAGCGAATAAAGTTCTTTTTTATTCCAGAGCACCGGCACTAAATAATAAATCGCCCCGAAGCTGATGAACGCAACCCAGCCAAGCGCCCCGCTATGCACATGGCCGATTGTCCATTCAGTATAATGTGAAAGCGAGTTCACTGCCTTGATTGACATAAGCGGCCCTTCAAACGTGCTCATTCCGTAGAATGCCAGAGCGATTATCATGAA
Source organism: uncultured Rickettsiales bacterium (assembly GCA_964451475.1). Classification (GTDB taxonomy): domain Bacteria; phylum Pseudomonadota; class Alphaproteobacteria; order Rickettsiales; family 21-14-0-20-44-7; genus CAYVII01. Next base: position 2,111 of record CAYVII010000156.1, on the reverse strand, counting down.
CTGGAGTACAGGGTCTTCGCGGAGTTTATGCCATGCGCCAGATAACGTCATAATCCCGTTTATCATGCCTCCCCATGACGGCATCCAGAGGATAATGGAAAATGTCATGCCCAGAGTCTGCGCCCAATCAGGAAGTGATGTGTAAAGCAAATGGTGCGGCCCAGCCCAGATATATATGAATATAAGTGACCAGAAATGCAGGATGGAAAGCCTGTAAGAATAAATCGGACGTTCTGCACGTTTGGGGATGAAATAATACATAATACCCAGAAACCCCGCTGTCAGGAAAAAGCCCACTGCATTATGCCCGTACCACCATTGGATTAGCGCGCTTTGCGCACCAGCCCAAACCGGGTAGCTTTTGGCAGATGTTACTGAAAGCGGTACGCTGATGCCGTTCACAACATGAAGGATGGCAACTGTAATAATAAATGCCATGTAGAACCAGTTGGCCACGTAAATATGCGGCTCCTGCCTTTTTATAACTGTTCCCAAAAATACAAGCAGATAACATACCCAGACTACGGTAAGCAAAAGGTCGGCATACCATTCAGGTTCTGCATATTCTTTGCCTTGCGTAATACCTGCCAGATATCCGACTGCGGCAATTACAATGAAAAAATTATAGCCCCAGAAGGTAAAGCTCGGCATCCATCCGCCCCAAAGCCTCGCCCGGCAGGTGCGCTGCACTACAAAATAACTAGTTGCAAACAGAACGTTGCCGCCAAAAGCAAATATCACCGCGCTGGTGTGAACGGGACGAAGTCGGCCAAAATTAAAGTAAGGTTCAAAATTCAGTTCCGGGAATGTCATTTGCAGCGCAAGCACCAGCCCCACCAGAAAACCGGCCACACCCCAGAAAACCGAGGCAATGGTAAACTTTTTTACAATTTCATAATTATAATCGTCATTATACGGGGGCATTTTATTCCTTCTTTGATTTCCATCAAAAATACATTTAAAAATTTTTTGCGATTTGACTTAAGTCAAATCAAAAGGTTTTTTGCTGGCATAAGTTTTGCGTATGATCGCTATCCTTACGCAAACGAATATATCTAATAGCCACCAAGCGCTTGCTTCTGCATGGTTTAAGGACCTGCGCAATGATATTTGCGCTGCATTTGAAGAAATTGACGGCACTAAATTCCAGCGCAAAAAATGGGATCGGACAGGCGGTGGCGGTGGTGAAATTTCTGTAATGTGCGGTAATGTTTTTGAAAAGGTGGGAGTCAATATCTCAACCGTTCACGGCACACTTTCAGAGCAGTTCAGAAAAGAGCTTCCCGGCGCTGATAAAGCTTCTGATTTCTGGGCAAGTGGGATTTCGCTGGTAGCACACATGCGCTCGCCGCATGTTCCGGCGGTACATTTCAATACGCGCTATATTTGCGTTGGTGATAAAACATGGTTTGGCGGCGGCGGAGATTTGAACCCAATTTTTCCGGTTAAGGAAGATACTAAGTTTTTCCATGAAAAATTTAAAAAGGCCTGTGATAAATACAGCCCGGAATATTACGAAAAATTTTCTAAATGGTGCGATGATTATTTTTTCATCAAGCACCGTAACATGCCGCGCGGAGTTGGCGGGATATTTTATGACTATCTTGACAGCGGAAACTGGGAAAATGATTTTGCCTTCACCAAAGATGTTGGGCGCGCCTTTTTAGAAGCTTATCTGCCATTAGTCAAAAAAAATAAAGATGCTAAATGGAGTGATGAAGAGCGCGAAGAGCAGCTTATAAAACGCGGGTATTACGCAGAATTCAACCTTGTTTATGATCGGGGTACGCGCTTTGGTTTTATGACGGGCGGAAACACGGAAGCCATTCTTATGTCGCTTCCGCCAGAGGCGAAATGGCCGTCTCCATTTCAAATTAATGCTAACAAAGAAAGGAAAGACAATGAAGAAACTACTGATGATCACAACCATCCTTGCAGCGGCAATGGCAGCTGCTCCGGCAAATGCAAAAGAGGGTGATATATTACTCCGCCTGCGCGCGATTGATGTTTTGCCGGAGAAAGATTCAACAACTTCTATAGGCGGCAAAGTAAAACCTGATTTTGCGGTGGTGCCTGAGCTTGATATTACTTATTTTTTTACTGATAATATT
>CAYVII010000155.1:0-4059 GCA_964451475.1 uncultured Rickettsiales bacterium | reverse complement strand
ATTCTTTGTGGCTATTCTTGGTGCACTGGGCGAAACAGACATGGGCGCTCATTTTATTCGCATGATCCTTGATAATGCCCCGCAAGATATCATCGGCGCTATTATCCCACGTATAAATGAAATTCTTTCAGGCCCGCCTACCGGGCTTCTTACTATTTCCATCCTTGGCACTATCTGGACGGCATCAAGCCTTATTGAAGGCTACCGCGCCATACTTAACCGCGCCTACCATGTAAAGACCCCGCCAAATTATTATGCGCGCCGCGCCCTTTCCATTTTACAGCTTCTTATACTGGTTGCGCTTATGGTGGTTGCAATGTTCATACTTGTCTTCGTGCCCGTTATTGCCGCCAAAATATATGGTTTTTTTGACGGCGTGAATGCCGCCTCCCAGATGTCGGGCGGGAATGTTATGTTTGAATACCAGCAAATAAGCTTCCTTGGTGTTGAATGGGAAAATATCCGCTACCTTATAGTGGTTGCCGTAATGTTCCTGTTCATAAGCTCGCTTTATTATTGGCTCCCCAACGTTAAACAAAGCTGGGTGCGCACATTCCCCGGCGCTATTGTTGCCGTGCTTGGCTGGTTGCTGGCGGCACGCGCATTTAGCTATTACCTTAGCAATTTCGGCCAGATGAACCTTGTTTACGGCTCTCTGGGAGGTATGATAGCTTTTTTGCTGTTCTTTTACTTTCTGAACATCATTTTTATATATGGTGCTGAATTCAATTATTTGTTAGAAAAATCCATGGGCATGAAGTTCGAGGAAAAAGAACGCGTAAAGCCTGAGGATAACGAGCCTGCGCCTACATATAGTGAAGACGCCCAGCCTAAGAAGAAGAAAAGAAAATATGTCAGAAGAAAGAAAAAAAGCAAATAGCCCGGCAAACAGCATGTGGGGCGGCCATTACAAGCTTGCTCCGGATGAGCTTTTGCAAGATATCAACGCGTCTATTTCTTTTGACCAGAAACTTTACCGCGAAGATATAACAGCATCTATGGCGCATGCGCGTATGCTTGCCACGCAAAAAATAATCACGCCTGAAGACTGCAACAATATTGTTGACGGGCTTATGCGTATTTTAAAAGATATTGATGAAGGTAACGTAAAATTCTCCAAACAGCTTGAAGATATCCATATGAATGTGGAACACCGCCTTAAAAGTTTAGCCGGTGAATCTGCGGGACGCCTTCACACTGCGCGTTCACGGAATGATCAGGTAGCAACCGACTTCAAACTTTGGGTACGCAATAAAATAGACTCTTTGCTTATTGATATCTCCAACCTGCAAAAAGCGCTTGTTATGCGTGCGGAAGAGAACATCACCACCATAATGCCCGGCTTTACGCATTTGCAAAGTGCGCAGCCTGTAACATTCGGCCATCATTTGATGGCTTATTACGAAATGCTAAAGCGTGATGCAGGCCGCCTTATTGATGCACGCAAACGCCTGAACGAATCACCGCTTGGCGCTGCCGCGCTTGCTGGTACACCCTACCCTATAGACCGCGCAAAGACGGCGGAGGAGCTTGGTTTTGACCGCCCTACAGCAAATTCGCTTGATAGCGTTTCCGACCGTGACTTTGCTTTGGAATTCTTATCGGCCGCCAGTATTTGCATGATGCATCTTTCACGCCTTTCGGAAGAGCTTATCACATGGAGCAGCAAACAGTTTGATTTCATCAGGCTTTCAGAAAAATTCACCACGGGCAGTTCTATAATGCCGCAAAAACGTAACCCTGATGCGGCTGAGCTTGTGCGCGGCAAAACAGGCCGCGTATATGGCAATCTTATTGGCCTGCTTACTGTAATGAAGGCGCTGCCGCTTGCTTACAACAAAGACTCGCAGGAAGATAAAGAGCCTGTGTTTGATGCGGCGGAAACGCTTGAGATATGCCTTAAAGTTTCTGCAGGCATGATAGCCGACCTTACCGTGAATACGGAAAAGATGCTGTCATCCGTTACTGCGGGCTTCCCTACGGCTACTGATTTTGCCGATTGGCTGGTACGCAAACTAAACATCCCGTTCCGTGACGCACACCATATTACAGGCAAAGCAGTACGTATTGCCGAAGAAAAGAATTGCGGTTTAGAGGAAATATCACTTGGTGAACTTCAGGCGATAGAGCCGCGAATTGATATGCGTATCTATGATGTTTTAACCGTGCAGGCATCAGTTGCCAGCCGCCAGTCTTACGGCGGCACTGCACCAAACATGGTGAAGGCACAGGTTGAAAAAGCAAAAAAGGAGCTGGCAGCTAATGGCTAGAGATAAGCTTAGCCCAAAAAGCCTTATGCGCCAGAGGAAGTTCCTTCCTCTTTTCATAACCCAGTTTTTAGGAGCGTTCAATGATAACGCTTTCCGCAACGCGCTGATTGTCCTTATAACATTTAAAATTGCAGCTTCAGACCTTCCCGCAGACCCGAAGATACTTTCCAGCATTGCAGCGGCGCTTCTGGTTGCGCCGTATATATTCTTCTCATCGCTTGCAGGAGAACTTGCCGATAAATATGAGCGTTCGCGCCTTATGCGCTACACCAAATTTTTTGAAGTAGTTGTCATGCTTGCGGCAGCTTACGGGTTTTACACAAATAACATCATACTTCTGCTTGGCCTGTTATTTGGCGCCGGGATGCAGGCAACATTCTTTAGCCCAATGAAATACAGCGTATTGCCAACGCATCTGCATAAATCTGAGCTTATACGCGGTAACGGGCTTATTGAAAGCGGAACTTTCCTTGCAATCTTATCAGGTAATATAGTTGGTAACACTCTTGGTGGTTTTGTTGATATCGATGCGCCGCTTACCAGCTTTATAATTTCAGGCGCGCTTATATTCTTTGCATTATGCGGTGTTGCAAGCTCGTTCTTTATACCTGAAGCAAAGGCGGCAGAGCCTAAGCTTGTTGTTTCAAAGAACCTTTTTTACAGCAGCTATAAAATTGTAAGGGCCGTGATGGCGGATAAAATCGTTTTCCGCGCTATTTTATTCACCTCATGGTTCTGGCTGTGCGGCTCGGTCTTCCTTTCACTTCTGCCGGGTTACGTTAAAGAGTTTTTACATACTGATGACAAGCTTTATACCGTCTGCCTCACTGCCTTTTCAATTGGTATTGCACTGGGTGCAATTGCGACGGGCAAAATATTAAAAGACAAGATAACCGCTAAATATACGCATCTGGCACTATCCGGTGTTGCCGTTTTCACCATTGCCATGCTTGGCTTTGGCAGCTTTGCATCGGCTCAGCCGCAGCTGCAAAGTGCGGGTGAATTCTTTGGCAATTGGTATTCAATACCGCTTATTGTTGCCATGATAATCACCACATTCTGCTGGGGTGTTTATTCCGTGCCGCTGAAAACCATCATCCAGCACCAGTCAAAAGAGGAAGAGCGCTCACGAATCATTGCGGGCGAGAATATCTTCAACGCATTCTTTATGGTAGCAGCAAACCTTATTTGCGGCGTGCTGATATATGCAGGTCTTACTATTGAGATGATATTCGGGGCGCTTGCAGTTACTAATATTGCGCTTGCAGTGCTAGCGCGCAAGGTCTGGGCAAATTCTTAACGGTCGCGGTGGAAAGCGCCTCTGGCAATTTCAAAACCGTTCTGCCTGATGATTATAACATCACCGTCTTTTACTGCGGGAACTTCTTTACCTTCTGACGTCCTTATAAACTGTTTTGGTTTTGTAGGGTCGGTATCTGTTACCTTGGTATCATTTATATAAAGCTCATAAACCGGTAAATTCGTGCCGAAAATTTGCACTTCCAGCTCTTTATTGCCGTCGGCATATTCTTCCCATTCAACCTCGCCAAACTTCTGGCTAGAGCCTGTTTTGTACAGATTTGCCTCAAATTCGGCAATCTTGCGGACGCGCTTAGTGTTGCCTTTATTCTTACCCTGCTTCAAAATAAGCAGGACTATCAAGAAGATAATTACAAAAATTAGTATCTGGGTCATGATAATATCGTAAACTTAAGTGTAGTTACTGGCAAGTACTTATAATTTTTTAATTATATCTTTGTTATATTCAGGACATATGGAAAAAATCGCG
>CAYVII010000154.1:0-4070 GCA_964451475.1 uncultured Rickettsiales bacterium | reverse complement strand
GAAACGCTCAAGCATATCACGGCTTAAGCCCACTTCTTCAAGTATTGCACCAATATCTGCCTTTAATCCGTGCGCTTTTAGACCTTCGCCGATTATCTGTTCAATTGTCATGCGCGGGTTCAGGCTTGCATATGGATCCTGAAAGACTATTTGCATGTCGGCACGTAAAACGCGCAGTTCTTTCGGCTTCAAATTCTCAATATGTTTTTTGGCAAAGACTACCTGCCCTTCTGATTTTATAAGCTGCATCAGGCCAAGTGCCAACGTGGTTTTACCGCTGCCGCTTTCTCCCACAATACCCATGGTCTTGCCTTCCAGTATTTTTATAGAAACATCATCCACTGCCTTGAAATGATCTATAGTACGGCCAAAGAAGCCGCCTTTAATAGGGAATTTCACGCTGAAATGCTTTGCAGTTACAAGGTCACCATGGCTGGCAACTCGCACTGCCAGACCTTCGGGCGCTGAGTTGATAAGCTTTTTGGTATAAGCATGTTTTGGATATTCAAATATACTGCTGGTCTTGCCGCTCTCCACCATTTCGCCGCCTTTCATAACATACAGGCGGTTTGAAAGATTTTTTACAATGGTCAGGTCGTGCGTAATAAGCAAAATTGCCATTTTATATTTTTTCTGCAGCTGTTTTAGCAGCTTTAAAATCTGCGCGGCAACCACAACATCAAGCGCGGTTGTTGGTTCATCGGCAATAAGCAGCTCAGGATTATTGGCAATTGCCATAGCAATCATTATTCGCTGGCGCTGACCGCCTGAAAGCTCATGCGGGAATGCCTTTAAACGCGTTTTAAGCTGTGAGAGGCCAACATTATCCAGCAGTTCATGGATACGCTCTTGCAATGCTTTGCGCTTAATTAGCGGGTCATGCAGCATTATACTTTCCGCCATCTGCTTGCCGATATTATGCAGCGGGTTCAGTGAGGTCATTGGCTCCTGAAATATAACGCCGACCTTTTTACCGCGGATATCCTGCAGTGCCTCTTTATTCTTTAGAATATCCACATCATTAAACTTTATGCTGCCTTCGGCTTTTGCGCCGTTCACAAGATGTAATATTGAAAGCGCGGTGACAGATTTACCGCTGCCGGACTCACCTACCAGCGCAACCAGCTCACCTTTTTTAATTGTCAGGTAAGCATCTTTAACAACGGTTTTTTTGCCGAACGATAATGAAAAATTCTTGATCTCAACCAAACTCATGATTCGCTTTACCTTATTATTTTCCTTGGGTCGAACGCATCACGCAGCGCCTCACCAATAAATATTAAAAGGCTAAGCGTAACAGCCAGAATAAAGAATGCGGTAATACCTATCCATGGAGCATCCAAGTTATTTTTACCCTGCAAGGTAAGTTCACCAAGTGAAGGGTAGCCTGAAGGAAGGCCAAAACCAAGGAAATCAAGCTCGGCAAGTAATGTTATAGAGCCCGTTAAAATGAAAGGCAGGAAGGTAAAGGTTGAAACCAGCGCATTTGGCAGTATATGGCGGAAGATTATCGGCAATTCTTTTACGCCAAGCGCACGAGCCGCCCTTACATAATCAAGGTTACGCGCACGCAGGAATTCAGCGCGTACCAGATCAACCAATTTCATCCAGCTGAATAACAACATTATAAAGAATATCCAGACAATGCTTGGCTCAACGATTGATGATAAAATGATAAGCACCAGCAACAGAGGCATACTTGACCATATCTCAATAAAGCGCTGCATAATAATATCTACCCAACCGCCGAAATAACCCTGAATTGCACCCGCAATAAGGCCTATGACGGAACTTGCCACCGTTAACGCAAGACCAAATAAAACAGAAAGGCGGAAGCCGTAGATTATGCGTGCCAGTATATCGCGCCCTTCATCATCAGTACCCAGCGGGTGCTCCCATGAAGGAGGCGCCAGAACAGATGTACCCGCGCTGAATTCGTGTCCGTATTCCAGCAACGGCATTAAGATGAATCCATTCTTTTCTATTTTATCTTTTATGTACGGGTCTTTGTAATTTGCCTCGGTCTCAAAATCACCGCCAAACTCGGTTTCGGCGTATGTTTTTAAAACAGGTGAGTAGTAATTGCCGTTATATTCAACCAGTATTGGCTTATCATTGGCAAAGAATTCGGCAAGCATTGCAATTAGAAATAACACACCGAATATTTTAAGGCTCAGTAAACCGCGCTTATTTGATTTGAAGCTGGCAATACGTTTTCTGGTAAGCGGTGAAATTTTTGCCATCTTATCTGCCGTCAAAGTTAATGCGTGGATCTACTAATATATAAGTAACATCGCGTATTATGGTCATTATAAGGCCAAACAGCGTGAATATATATAATGTGCCAAAGAACACAGGGTAATCACGGTTAACCACCGCTTCATAGCTCATCAGGCCAAGACCATCCAGCGAGAATATAACTTCAATAAGCAATGCGCCAGTGAACAGCATTGAAACCAGCACAACCGGGAAGCCAGCAATAACAATCAGCATTGCGTTGCGGAATACGTGGCCGTAAAGCACGCGCTTTTCCGATGCGCCTTTTGCGCGGGCGGTCAGTACGTATTGTTTATTGATCTCATCAAGGAATGAATTTTTTGTCAGCATGGTAAGAGCCGCAAAGCCGCCTATTACCATTGCCGCTATCGGCAGTACCATATGCCACAGATAATCAGCTATCTTTGCAGGCCATGATAGTTGATCCCAGTTATCAGAAACTAATCCGCGTAAGGGAAAAATATCCATAAAACTGCCACCCGCGAATAATATGATAAGTAGTATAGCGAACAGGAATGAAGGTACGGCATAGCCAACCACAATTATAAAGCTGCTCCATATATCGAACCTGCTGCCGTCATTTACGGCTTTTTTTATGCCCAGCGGAATGGATATCAGATAAATAAGAAGTGTCGTCCATAAACCCAGTGATATTGAAACGGGCATTTTATCCACCACCATTTCCACTACGCCCTTATCCTGATAAAAACTTGTCCCGAAATCGAACGAAAGATAATTCACCATCATATCAGTGAAACGTTCAAACGGAGGTTTATCAAAACCGTATTGTTTTTCTATCTGCTTTACCAGTTCAGGCTCCAGCCCTCGGCGCCCCTGATAAACATTACCTGCGCCGTGGCCCTGGTAAACTTCCATGCCGCCGCCGCTTACACGGCTTGCTCCGCCTTCGCCGCCTTTCCCTTCCAGCTCCATGACAAGCTTTTCAACCGGCCCGCCGGGAGCAGCCTGAACTATGGCGAAGTTGAGCACCATTATTCCCAGTAATGTGGGAATAATAAGTAAAAGGCGCCGTAATATATAAGACAACATAACGGCTTAAGTTACAGAGTTTACAAAACTCGTCTAGAAAAATATTTTTGCTTAACTAGCTGGCTGCAGCAGTTTTTTTCTTGGCTTTTTCAACAGCGTCGTTAAGAGCCGTTTGAGTGCAAAGCCCAACCAGAACCGGATCACGCGGGTTTAAGTTGTTGCTATTCCAGTGTGAACGGTCACGAACTGCGGCAATTGTGCTTTTAGTAGTACCGATAAGCTTAACAATCTGCGCTTCCGTAAGTTCAGGGTGGTGCTTGATAAGCCACGCAACCGCATCCGGCTTATCCTGACGGCGTGCAACCGGAGTGTAGCGTGCGCCTTTGCGTTTGCGGCTCATGAATTCAACCGCGCTTGCGTTCATTTTCAGGCGGGCTTTCTCATCTTTTTCAACGCGCTCGATCTCTTCTTTAGTAAGATCACCTGAACCAACAGGATCATTTGGAGCAATTGAACCGGCTACTTCACCATCGGCAATACCTTGAATTTCAAGAGGGTGCATCTGGCAGAACTCTGCGATCTGTTCAAAGGTAAGAGCAGTATTTTCAACCAGCCATTTTGCTGTGGCTTTTGGCATATATGGTGCAATCATGATATTATCCTTGGTAAATTATTATTTTGGAGCTTGTTTACACCATAACCGCCTTGTGATACAAGGAAAAACGTATATAAAAAATGCGAATTTATGCCCAAAAAAGCTCAAGAACCACGCTCGCAAACCCCTATTTTGATTAAGATATTGT
>CAYVII010000153.1:0-4084 GCA_964451475.1 uncultured Rickettsiales bacterium | reverse complement strand
CGTATATGTAGGCCAGGTGCGTGAAAAGCTGGAAAAGCTTGCGGCAAATTCAAACCTTATAGTGACAGAGCCCGGTATAGGTTACCGTATGGAAGCCATCGGTTAAAAGCCCCGGCTAAATATTTTGAGTTGAACACTACTAAAAGAATGCCGCTTTTTTTAAGCGGCATTTTTTATGTTGTTTCATTTATATATTCAGTTACTTCCCGTCTTATATGTTTTTTATCATTTGGTGCCGAATGAAAACTGAATCTTTATATGTCCGGTTATATATTTTGGGTATCGTACAAGATCAATCTGGTACAGTAGATTAAACAAACAAAGGAGATTTTATGAAAGTTCTATCAATAGCAGTTATCGCATCTGCACTTATGGTTAGTGCGTGCGGTACATCAAAATCAGACCGTGCACTTTCAGGTGCGGGTATCGGTGCCGGCGTAGGCGCAGTAGGTAGTGCGGTTACGGGCGGTAGCCCGATCACGGGAGCCATAGTTGGTGGCGCAGTTGGTGCAGGTGCAGGTGCACTTACTGATAAAGATGACGTGGATCTGGGTAAACCGGTTTGGAGATAGTTTCTCCTGTCCAGTAAAAAAGGCTTCCGTTACGGAAGCCTTTTTTATTGCCTTTTATCCGGCATAAAATATTTGGTACATATAATTTAGTGCATGTAGTTTATGAAGTTGCTAAGTGAGCCTAACTTCTCGCCTGCAATTATCAGCATTAAAGTTGCAGGAATCATGCCAATAAAGCTTATAAGCGCGTAACTGCGTGTTTTAACGGGCACTGCGCTCATTGAATAATTTACCATACTGTCCGGTAGTGGCGCAAGTCGCATTAGAAGCAGTGATATATTCGGGTGCGTTTCAATATTTTTTATGAATTTTGATTTATGTGAGCTGCCTGTATATTTTGGCGCCAGATATTTATTAGAGATAGAGAAGGCCGAAACTGCAACACCAACTCTGCAGGCGGTGACCAGCGCCGCTGCTTCCCAAAAACTGTAAAGCACGCCTGCAAGCAGCATAAGTGCAGAGGCCAGCGGTACACCAAAAAATAATATGGCGCATAATGTGGCCGAAAAAACTGCATAACTAAGTGTAGGGTTACTATGGCATAATGACTTAAAGCCGTGCAGGCTGTCAGCCATTTGCGCAATATCAAAATCCATTATAGCAATTGCCGTGTAGCTTGCCGTAAGCATTAACATGGTGGTTGCCAGAGGTTTTGAATATTGGTTCATGACGCCAACTTAAAATTATCGGCCTAAAGACGACATGCTTAAATAATGCCAGATTAATCAATGGTATATAAATTAACGTTTTTATGCTGTCCTTACAAAGACCGCATATCAAATTAATCGCAGATTTATATCCGAAAAGTTATCTTTAACTTATCGCCGGAAAAACATCCGGCATCTGACAAACAAGGAATAGGAGATATTTATGCTTAACTGGATAATTACATTTTTCATCCTTGCCATTCTAGCGGCCATTTTTGGTTTTGGCGGTCTGGCAGGTACATTCGCAAGTATTGCAAAATTCATTGCGGTAATTTTTGTAGTACTATTCGTAGCAAGCCTTATCTACAGTGCGCTTACAGGCCGCAGGGCATCCCCACCGCTTGAATAGCAGCTGAATCGGGCGATAGCTTGAGAACAAAAAAGAGAGCGATCAGCTCTCTTTTTTTTATACCGTAACTTTTTAAAAACTTTTATGCAGCGTGGAATTTAAGCTCAAACACCGCGCCGCCGCTGGTAAGGTTAGCTGCAGTTACTTTACCGCCAAGCAAAGTTGCTATCTGCTTGCATATTGCAAGCCCAAGGCCGGTGCCGGCATTCTGGTGGTCTTTGCGTGCTATACGCGTATATTTAGAGAATATATCGTTTATTTTATTATCGGGGATTCCCGGCCCGTTATCTTCAACGCGGATAAAATAATTATGCTCATCACCGCCATAGGTAACATTCACCGTAGGGTTTTCGCCCGTATGTTTAAGTGCATTCTCAACAATTAAATGCACCGCACGGCATAAAAGGTTAGAGTCGGATACAACTGTTATATCGTCGCCGTGAATATTTATATTTGCTTCGTCAGTGCGGTAACCGAGTTTTACAAGGCAGTCATTTATTATTGAACGCAGGTTCACATGCTCTTTCTTGATCTTCACCATATGGTTTTCAAGCCTTGCCATGTCAAGGATATTGGTAATGAAGTTATCAAGCCTGTAAGCCTCGGTCAGGGCGGTTTTTAATAAGGTATGCTGTTTCTCGGGAGAAAGTTTTGCGCCAAGTTTTTCATGCACTTCCAAAGAGCCGATGATAGATGCCAGAGGAGTTTTCAGGTCGTGCGAAACTGCGGAAAGCATTTCGCGGTGCATATGCTCTCTTTCACTTTCAAAACTTTCTGATTTCTTTTTTCTTGGCATGACTGAATGATAATAAGCAAAAACTAATTAGCTCAAAGCATTAAAATGAATGCGCCAACCTTTAAAGAAAGGATGGCGCACCGGTTTCGGGGTATCGTTAACCAGCTATACCCTTGACCATTCGTTTAGATAGCTGATCCAGGCATTTATGTTTGCTTCGTCAGCATCTGTAAAGCTGCGGCCTTCCGCAATTTCTGCACGTGTATTGGCAATCTGGTTCTTTATTTGCGTCAGCCTTTGCCAGCGCAGGCGGTAACGGTCTGTTTTAAGCAGCCTGTCAATGCCCAGCTCGGCATTATCCAGCCTGTTAAGCGCGGCAGATGTATTTCCCGCATGGAAATGGTATTTAGCCATTATCAGGTGAAGTCTTGCTTTTTCCTGTGGCAAAGTACCTATCTTACCGGTTTCAACCGTTGCCCTTATAAGCTCGCCAAGCGCAGCGTCGGCCTCCATGTAATTACCGTCACGCGTATAGCGGTCGGCAATGAAAAGCAGGTTTTGCGAGTCGGTATTGTTAGGGTTCACGTTCAAATAAACTATTTCCAGTTCATTCTCTGCCGTTCTTTTATATGGTTCCAGATAGTCGTCGGTACTAAGCCTGCTTTCTATCTCAATAGGGAAGTAATAATAGTTGTCAGAGCTTACATAGTTGTAAAGCGTACGGCCTGTTTTTATTTTGGCCGTCATGTATCTGCCGTCGGCTTTCTTAAGTTTTTCAAGAGCACCAAATGCTCGGCGCAGCTCACGTCTTGCTGCACGCTCGTCATTACCTGTCAGGGCAAATCTTGCATTGTTTATGTGCGTCAGATAGCTTGCCGCAAGATTATTGCCTGTACGGTAATCGGCTGCAACAACATCGCTTTTAACGCCTACACCTGTTTGTTCAATATGGCCGGCCACATGAGCGGCCTGCGCATTTGCCGAGAACAGCAGGACGCCGCCCGCCATTACGGAGGTTAATAGGAACCTGTTCATATCAATTACCTAAGGTTGGTTACTGTGTAGCTTCTTTAACGCTGTTGGCTGCATCGTCAGCCGCATCGCCAATTGCATCACCGGCTCTTTCTGCCGCGTTCCTGTCTTCAAGCTGTTCAACAGCTTCAGAAGGTGAGTTGCCCTGTTCAAGCTCGCTAACTGCGTCGCCAATGCGTTCGCCTGTACCGCGGTTGTCTTTTGCGCCTAAAAATACGAAGGCAAGGATTACTACTACTGCAATTGCCAGGATGGCAACTATTGCGTTACTTGTGTTTGATTTATCAGCCATGATATTCTCCTTTGTTTTAATTTTGTTAGCCTTGCCCAGTTATATTTTTTTGCCGGTAAAGACTCCATATATAAGCCCCGCAACTTTCATAAAGAAGCTGCAAAGGTCTATATTTGCCTATTCGTAATAGTAATTTCCCTTACGTGCGTTGCCTATTACCTGTTCATGCTGCAGTTTGTATTCAATAGGGTCATGCTCAATGTCCAGCAGCGGAAATCCAAATTCATGTTCTGCAAAATGTATAAGATCGTCGTACATATTGTCTCCTCATTGTTATTTGATAAGGATATGAATATACGGCCTCGTATAAACTTTCTGTTACTAAGAATAAGCGGGTTCGTAAATTGTATGTAAAAAGTTCCTTAAACCGACAGCTTGCTTGCTAGTATCGCCGGA
>CAYVII010000152.1:0-4151 GCA_964451475.1 uncultured Rickettsiales bacterium | reverse complement strand
GCATTCTCTGATTCTGCCCTTCAGGCAGTTATCCGTTCGGCGGAAACACGCTGGTACAGCTTCTTCTCGGGTGATGATAAATATGATGCCGACCGCCTTGAGTATGATAAAGAACTTCTTCGCCGTTATTACACAAGTAAAGGTTACGCAGATTTCCGCGTGCGTTCAGCCGTGGCGGAACTTAGCCCTGAAGGCAATGGCTTCATAGTAAGCTATTCGGTGGAAGAGGGCGCAAAATACAACTTCGGTAAAGTTGAGGTTGAGACCCGCATCGATGAACTGAAAGACCAGTACAGCGATGAAGTGATACTTACCAAAGAAGGCGATGAGTACAGCTCAACCCGCGTAGAAAAAACAGTTGATAACCTTGTGCAAAAAGCGGGCGAGAAAGGCTTTGCCTTCGTTGACGTTGACCCGAAAATTACGCGTGACCCCGAAACAAAAATTATCAGCATAAAATACGTTCTGGCAGAAGGCCCTAAGGTTTACGTTGACCGCATCAATATCGGCGGCAACTCACGTACGCTGGATGAAGTTATCCGCCGTGAATTCCGCCTTGCGGAAGGTGATCCGTTCAATACAACCCTTCTTCGCCGCTCTAAACAGCGCGTTGAGGATCTTGGCTTCTTCGGCAAAGTTGACGTTAAACAGCAAAAAGGCTCAACGCCCGATAAAGTTGATATCAACGTGAACGTGGATGAAAAATCTACCGGTGAGTTCAACTTCGGTGCCGGTTTCTCAACCACTGACGGTATTTTGGGTGACGTTAGCCTGCGAGAGCGTAACTTCCTTGGCCGCGGACAGTATGTTAACGTAGATGTTCAGGCATCAACCCGCCGCCAGCAGGGTAAGTTCAGCTTTACTGAGCCTTACTTCCTTGGCAAGCCGCTTGCAACGGGTTTCGATCTTTACGCTATCAAGCGTGACTACCAGTCGGAAAGCTCGTACGACCAGGAGACCAAAGGTATTTCTTTACGCACGGCCTACGAAATATCTGAGCACCTTAGTCACTCTATCAATTACAGCTTCGTGAGTGATAACATCAGTAACGTGGATCCTAACGCATCATTATACATTAAGCGTCAGGAAGGTACTAACGTTACGTCCATGATAGGCCATGACCTTATCTGGGATTACCGCGATAGCAAACAGGATCCGCGCAACGGCTACTACTTCAAGTTTGGTCAGGATGTTGCAGGTCTTGGCGGTACTGGCCAGTTCCTGAAGCATGATGTGGGCGCTGCATATTACATGCCGCTTAGCGAAGATCAGGAGTGGCGCTTAAACCTTTCACTTGATGCCGGTTCAATATTTTCACTTGGTAAAGATGTTCCTATCAACAACCGTTACTTCATAGGCGGCCAGAGCTTCCGCGGGTTTGACCGTGCAGGTATCGGCCCGCGTGATATTGCAACTGGCGATGCTCTTGGAGGTAACTTCTATTATGTAGGTACGGTGGAAAGCATCTTCCCGCTTGGCCTGCCTGAAGAACTGGGCTTTAGCGGCGCTGTATTTGCCGATGTCGGTAGCCTTTGGGATATTGACGGCAGCACGGTTGGGGTAACTGATAACAATACTTTAAGGGCCGCTATCGGTGCCGGCATTGGCTGGAAATCTCCGTTTGGCCCGATACGTATTGACTTTGCCGTGCCAATCGCTAAAGATGACGCCGACGAAACAAAATCATTTCAACTTAACTTTGGTACGAGGTTCTAATTATGCGTAAATTTCTGATTGCAGCTCTATTTGCAATTATTTCAACATCTGCAAACGCTGCGCCTATGCAGGCGAAGGTAGTTGTTGTTGATATTCAGAAGGTTCTTGAAGGCTCATCTGCAGCTAAAGACCTAAAAACTCAACTTGAAGCAAAGCGTACTGAATACCAGAAGCAGATTAGCGCTAAAGAAGACGCCCTGAAAAAACAGGAAGCTGAACTTGCTAAACAAAAAACGGTTCTTTCGGCCGCAGACCTTGAAAAGAAGAAAAAATCTTTCGTGGATGAAGTTGAGAAGGTTCGTAAAGATGTTCAGACAAAGCGTCTAAGTCTTGATAATGCATACAAAAAAGCAGTGACTGATATTCAGGCAACTGTTCAGAAGATCATTGAGGAAATGGCAACTGCACAGGGTTTCAACCTTGCTATCCCTACATCTCAGCTTATCTATGCTCAGAAAGACATGGATATTACTAAAGACGTAGCGGCAAAACTAAACCAGCGCCTTCCAAAAGTTACTCTTAAGTTCTAATGGCCTTAAAACAGGTTAGCCATGTTCAAAGAAGCCAATTACGAGTATAAAGGCCCATTTAAACTGGCTGATATTGCCGCAGAGATTGGAGCCGAGATAAGCAGTGAAGATGCCGGTAAGGTGATCAAAGACCTTGCGGCACTTTCATCTGCCAAAAGCGGTGATCTTACTTTCTTTGATAACAGCAAGTATCTTAACCAGTTTTTGAATACCAAGGCTACTGCCTGCATAGTTCATACCAAATATGCCAAAACAGAAACTGCCGGTGTTATAAAACTGGTAGTGCCTGAACCATATAGGGCATATGCCAAGATAGCGCAAAAGTTCTATCATCCCATAAAAGCCACCGGTGCTGTGCATGAAACTGCAATTGTGCATCCTACGGCAAAAATAGGCGCAAACTGTAGCATCGGCCCTTACAGCGTAATCGGCAAAAATGTTGTGATCGGCAAAAACTCAATCATCGGTGCGAACGTAACTATTCAGGCAGCGCAAATCGGTGCGGGCTGTATTATCCACACAGGTGTGCGCATTGGTCAGGACGGTTTTGGTTTTGCCATGGGCGCGGGCGGTCATACAAAAGTTCCGCAGCTTGGCGGCGTGATAATCGGTGATGATGTTGAAGTAGGTGCGAATACTTGTATTGATCGCGGCAGCGGCCCTAACACGGTTATCGGAGATGGTACTAAAATAGATAATCTTGTTCAAATAGGCCATAACGTGGAAATTGGCCGTGGCTGTATAATAGTTGCGCAAGTAGGTGTTGCCGGTAGCACAAAACTTGGTGATTTTGTGGTGGTTGGCGGCAAGGCAGGCATTTCCGGCCACTTAAAAATTGGTACAGGCGCAAAGATTGCAGGCGGTTCGGGCGTTATAAAAGATGTTGAACCCGGAAAATCGGTGGGTGGTACGCCTGCTATGAATATTAGGGATTGGCATAAATCAACTCTTCTTATAGAAAAGATGGTGAACGAAAGTTCAAATAAGGAATAGTTACAAGGAATAATAATGACTGATAACGTGATATCGATTGACCGTATAATGCAAATGCTTCCGCACCGTTACCCAATGTTGCTTGTAGACAGGGTTATTGACGTTGTGAAAGGTGAAAGCTGCACGGGTATTAAGAACGTTACTATCAACGAAAATTTCTTTCTTGGCCACTTCCCGCAAAAACCTGTTATGCCGGGCGTGCTGATTGTTGAGGCAATGGCACAGGTTTCAGGCATTCTGGTTGTTGATAGCCTTGGTAAAGGTGCAGAAGGCAAGCTGGTATATTTCATGTCTATAGATAACGCCAAGTTCCGTCGTCCGGTTGGCCCCGGTGATACGCTTCACATCAAATGCAAAGTTTTGCAAGGCCGACGCAATGTTTATAAGCTTGAATGCGAGGCGCATGTGGGCGATGCCGTGGTGGCAGAAGCTGTTGTTACGGCAATGATCGTTGGCGAATAGTCTAATTCCACTGTAATATTTCGTAACAATAGTTTATTTGCCTGTACGGCATATCCTAATAAAATCCGCTCATGAGTAATATACACCCAACTGCAGTAATAGAGCCGGGTGCGAAGGTTGATCCTTCCGCAAAGATCGGCGCATTTTCATATGTCGGGCCTGATGTAAAAATAGGCGCGAACGTAATAGTGCATAACCACGTAAATATTTCCGGCGATACCGAGATAGGCGAGGGCACTCACATATTCCCGTTCGCAAGCCTTGGCACTGCTCCGCAGGATCTTAAATATGCGGGCGAAAAGACAAGGCTGGTAGTTGGCAAGAACAACCGCATCCGCGAGCATGTTACGATGAATACCGGCACGGTGCAGGATGAAAGCCTGACGGTAGTTGGAGATAACTGCCTGTTCATGGTTGGCGCGCACGTGGCGCATGATTGCAAGGTTGGCA
>CAYVII010000151.1:0-4226 GCA_964451475.1 uncultured Rickettsiales bacterium | reverse complement strand
CTTTTGGTGCAGCTTTCAAAAAAATATAAGAACGTGGTGCGCCTTAAGGGTGGTGACCCTTTTATTTTTGGCCGTGGCGGTGAAGAGGTTGAGGCTTTACACAAAGGTAAAGTGAGGTTTGAGGTTGTGCCGGGAATTACGGCAGCGCAGGGTTGCTCTGCTGCAATCGGTGTTCCGCTTACACACCGTGATTATGTTAGCGGCGTACATTTCTTTACAGGGCATGGCTGCCATGACCTTGAGCCTGATGTTGACTGGCAGGTGCTGGCAAATGAAGATAAAACGCTAGTTATTTATATGGGCCTTACCAATATTAAGACCATTGTAAAAAGGTTAACCGAGTATGGTATGAAGCGTTCAACGCCTGCGGCAGTGATTGAGAACGGCACTACTAAAAAGCAACGCGAGTTTTACGGCAAGCTTGGCGAGTTGCCGAAACTGCTTGAAAAGAATCAGGTTAAGTCGCCTGCTTTGATAATAATAGGTAAAGTTGTTAAGACGCGAAATTAAATTGTTCTTCTGCGTCAAAATCGTATTCATCTTTAAGTTGCTGCAGAACCTCAGAGGACGGGGTTTTGCCAAACCCGCTGGCCACAACCGGCCCGTAATCTGCAAAGTCAACCGGCCCGCCATGAAGGCGAGCCTTTAGTAACTGGAATTTTTGTTTTGAACACATAACGAACCAGTAAGCCTCGCGGCCATTGCTGTCTATGCCCGTAAAATAATGTATGGGCGTAGAAGAGGTTTTAACTATTGCATTCGCGAAGGACATATTAGCTAGCTGTGCGCCACAGGTCAGGGCTGGTTCTTGCTTCGCCTTCTTGTGCGTATGAAAGAACGCTGGGGTCACCAGGTGTTTCGTCATCATGATAAGCTATATGGTCAGGAGATCTTGGGAAGTCAGCTTTTGCTTCTGCTGTAGGAGTGGTAGGTTCGCTCATAAATATCCTCTCTTAAGTTTAAGTTATGATTATTATTGACGGACTTAAGCTTTGTCAACTTTTTGCTTTGCGGTTTGGCGTAAAATAATAACCACGAACATTATACCGCCGATTAGCGCGAGAGTGCCCCCCAGATGCATAAAGTGGTAAACCATCTGGTTTACGTCAATACCTTCAATGCCAGGGGTTTTGCGTGGTGCGCCGTGCTGGCCCAATATTGCGAGACCGGCAAAATATATGACCTGACCAATTGAATATATTAGCATTTGTATATATGCAGCACGCGAATAGCCAAGGCCAACCATGCGGTAGCCAAGCCCCATAAGTGCTATTGTTACGGCAATTACCGAGCCGTGATAGTGTGAAGGAATAAGGGTTGTCACTTCGCCTTCCATAAGTCTGGCATGCGCCACGTTTCCAAGTAATCCGCCGGCTGCAAAAAGCAGGACGGAAAATAGAACGCAGAGTTTGTCATAGCTTTGCAGGTCACGCAGTTTGCCAAGCATGGCAAAGCTAAATGGAACGGCAGCTATGCCGCAACCGATAATCATCTGGTATGTGAAGTAATTTATATACCCCGCCGTTTCAACGTTTTGGGTGGCGTAAATATAAAATGTGCTGATACCCGCAAATACTACAGGCGCCATAAGTATATAATTGCGCCATTTCCGGTTAAACGGTTCATTGATACGATTAACGCGTAAAATGGCCAGCCACGCGATTATCATGATTTGTGTATAAAGGAATTGCAGTACGTGGCCGCCTCCCCAGAACAGCAGTTCGAACATATAATGGCTGGAGGTTTTATTGGCGATGCCGATATATGAAGCTAAGAATGCAGAGAAAGAAATGAATACAAGAAGTACGCATGAAAGAACTTCGGTGTTTTTGCTAAGGTTCTTTGCCGAATTCAGGAATACCGAAGCAAGGAATAGCGCAATGCCAAGCTTAAACAAGGTATTATCATAGATAGGTATGTAGTTATTCTGGTAGGCCTGGCCAAAACCAATAAAAGGGCTTAGCGTAATAAGCACTGTACCAAGGATTGCAATGTAAAATGCTGATTTTTTTATTTTATCAACCTGCGGCTGTCTGTATGCAAAATAGGCCATTATCATGGAAAACAGCCATACAAGAATGCCAAGGTTAACGTGAACAATAAGGCTGGTGGTAAACATATCCCTGATAAGGAAGTATTCTGCCTTAGTGGTACGCGCCACGATAAGTAATATTGTGAACAGGCCAGATAGCGCCAGTGCGCTTACAGCCAGAAGAAGCCAATTTTTTGCTAGTTTTGTATTTTCCATTGCTGTAGTTATAGCGCATGCAGGATTCAAAAAAAGCGGTAATTTATTGGCTCTATCTTTGTGCATTCAGTGTACTGGTAATGATGGTGATTGGGGCACTTACCCGTCTTACGGAAAGCGGACTTTCCATTGCCGTGTGGGAACCATTCAAAGGCGCATTCCCGCCTGTTTCTGAAGAAGAGTGGCAAAAATATTTTGATGTTTACAAGCAAACCTCTGAGTTCCAGAAAATGAATAACTGGATGCAGCTTGAACATTTTAAGGGAATCTTCTGGCTGGAATATATCCACCGTTTATGGGGAAGGCTGATTGGGATGATATTCCTGCTGCCGCTAATATATTTTTATGTGCGCAAAAGAATAGAAGGCCGTCTGGCACTGAATTTATTCCTTATATTCTGCCTTGGCGGGCTGCAAGGTCTTATGGGCTGGGTCATGGTGCAAAGCGGGCTTGAAAAAGATGCGCTTAACGTAAGCCATTACCGTTTGGCCGCGCATCTTATAATTGCAGTAGCGATATACAGCCTTATTTACATGACAATACTTAACCTGCAAAACCCCAAGCCGCGTAAGAAGAGTAATATAGTTTTATACGGGCGTATTCTTGTTGGGCTGATAATTTTTATGATGGTGCTTGGTGCTTTTGTTGCCGGTAAAGATGCAGGTTTTGCCTATAATACCTTCCCGCTTATGGATGGTAAAATTGTGCCAAACGGTATTTACCGTATGCAACCTATGTGGGTGAACCATTTTGAGAACGGCATCATGCTGCAATTCCAGCACCGCATATTTGCCTATATACTTACTATTACGGTGGTGGCTTATGCTATATTGCTGGTAAAATACAGCCACCGCAATACTACGGCTGCCATCCTTTTGATTGTTGCGCTTATGCTGCAGATAGCGCTTGGTATTTCCACTCTTATAAGCTTTGGCGGCTATTTTGACCTTGGCAGTGATTATGCTTACCATAAGGTGGTAGATATGCCTGTAATACTTGGAGCTGCACACCAGATAGGCGCGGTGCTTTTACTGACGGCATTACTTAATGCTATGCATAGGGCGAGCCGCAGGTAAATTTTTATTTTGTAAGATGTTGACGCACAAAGTAGCGTGTGCGTATGCTGTTATGCGTACCTAGTAATATAGATATAAAGTAAATAACGCCAAGGCACACAATCACACAAGGGCCTGCAGGAAGCTGGTTGTGGTATGAAACAAGAACCCCTGTAATGCCGCATAACATTGAGGTGCAGATCGCGATAGGAATCAGCAGGTCAATATTCCTGTTCCAGAAATTGGCAATAATACCAGGCAAAATAAGGATGCCGATAGCTGTAAGCGTGCCAAACAGGTGGAAACTTGCCACAAGGTTAAGCACAACCAAAATCAGGAATGCGTTATGATATAATGAGCCTTTCATGCCTGCGCCGCGGGCAAATACAGGGTCAACGCAACCTGCAATAAGCGGGCGGTAAATAACAGCGAGCATCATAAGGCTTAAGCTAACAATTATTGCGCCTGTCTGTAGGCTGTCAGGAGTTACAGAGTCGATATTGCCGAATAAAACATGTAGCATTTCCTCGTCACTGCCTTTGATTGATATAATAATTACACCGACGGCAAGTGAGATTATATAAAGGCCGCCAATGCTGTTATCATCTTTGAGATTGGTTACGCGGCTTATTAAGCTTGCTAGTATAACAACCACGGTGCCGGCAATGAAGCCTCCTATTACCATGTTCCAGAGCGACATGCCGTAAATAACAAAGGCAATTGCAACGCCCGGTAAAATTGAGTGCGAAAGCGCATCGCCTGCAAGTATCATGCGTTTGTGGCTAAGGAAGATCCCAAGCGGAGCGCAGCCGAATGAAAGTGTAACGCATGCAGCAAGAGTGTAACGCATTACGTCATTTTCCAGAAACGGTTCTATTAACATTGAATAGATCATATAGCGCAGAACTCCTCGTCAGAACCCC
>CAYVII010000150.1:0-4266 GCA_964451475.1 uncultured Rickettsiales bacterium | reverse complement strand
TATTGGCCGCGGCGCGATAGATATGAAAGGGCAGATAGCCAGCTTCATGACGGCAATGCATGATATGGCAGGCCTGAAGAAAGAACTGCATCGTCCTGTAATGCTAATGCTATCTTCGTGCGAAGAAGTGGGTATTGCCGGAGCAAAAGATGTATGCTGGCTTGCTAAAAAGAACGGGCTTTATCCTTCAGAGGTAATTGTTATGGAACCTACCGATGGCTACGTGGGCATTGGTTCTAAAGGCAGCAGGCTTGATTCAATTACATTCACTAGTCAATATACCGATCCTGAAGACGAATATTACCAGTTCTATACTGAAATAGAAATCAAGGCGGAAAGCGGACATTCTTCAATACAGTCTGCCAGTCCGGCTGACCCTGCGATTGGCGTCACCAGAGTTTTGGACATGGTAAGGTCATTGCGTGCCGGCGGTATAGTAGCTGAAATATGCGGCGTTGATTACGGTATTGCCGATAATATGGTTGGCGGTGCTGCCAAAATTGTAATTGGCTATAACACTGATACACAGGGGCTGGATCAGGAAGAGGAACCGCAGGATTTCTTTGCCGCGCGAAAAGTACATAACTGGATAAGTAGTAGCATTGCGGCGCTGAGTTATTATTCAAACATGGAACTTGCATTTGTAACCAGAGCCGCAAATACAATAAACGGTTTAAGGCATGAAATATCAGGCATGGATTTTGGCCATGTGAAAATGAAAACAAAAAGTCTGGGATATGAATATAAAGGTAATGAAACATCAGCAGATGGTGAGGGTTTCTGGATACCTCAGGATTCACATGTGTTTCCTGTCAGGGCATTTTGGGATCTTGATAATATAGTCTGCTATAGTGCGGTTGAAGAAGCTGTTAGGGTAACCGCAGATATTTTTAAACTGCATAACGATCAGAAAAAGGGAGGGGTTCCGCAAGGTTACGCGGTGCCTGCGCTTGGCTATACAAAAATGGCAGTGCCCGTAATAAAAGGCAGATGGGATGAAGCTTATATAAGTTTTGATGTGCGCTTTCCCAAAGAGGCCATGAATGAACGCAAGTTAGACGGTATAGATTTTATAAATGATGCCGTAGATGATATACTTTACAAGGCTCAAGGTGTGGTTGCGCACAGATATCATAAACACACTATTTTCCCGTTCACCAATGTGTTTGATGATAGGGTTAAAAGCTATGTTGATATAGCAAAAAGAACCGGTTTTTCACGTTACAGGTCTGCAGTTACCGAGCTGCCATATTGCAGTGACGGGAATATGTTAAAGTATGAATTCCCTGACGCTGCGGTGCTTACAATGGGTAGCGGCGGTTTTAGTAATATGCCGCACGGTAAAGGCGAGCATATAACAAGAATGCAGATACACCGGAATATAGATCTGTTCGAAGAGATCGTTCTTTGCCGCGCAACTAAGCTTGAAACAGTTTCGGTTGCAGCGTCAAAAGGCTAACTATCTGCCAACCAGTTTATCAAAAGCATCCATTAGTTTGTGGCAAACTTCACCAACGGTGAATTTGTAATTATCCACGCTGCCAATTGGCGTAACTTCTGCCGCTGTACCCGTAAGGAAAGCTTCCTGTGCATTTGCAAGCTCTTCAGGTTTAATATGGCGCTCAACAACTTTGTAACCAAGGTCTTTAGCAAGGCCAATAACTGTGCGGCGCGTAATTCCGTCAAGGAAGCAATCAGGTAGCGGAGTATGGATTTCGCCGTTCATAACAAAGAACACGTTCGCGCCTGTAGCCTCGGCAACATAACCGCGGTAATCAAGCATAAGTGCGTCATTAAAGCCTTTTTCCTCTGCCTTATGCTTAGAAAGCGTGCAGATCATGTAAAGGCCTGCAGCTTTTGATGCTGTAGGTTCAGTTTCAGGGCTGGGGCGTTTCCAGTCAGCCCAGGTAAGCTTAAGACCTTTTTCTTTTGCCTCTTTGCCAAAGTAAGATGGCCATTCCCATGTGGCAATAGCAACATGGATAGTGCAGTTTTGTGCTGAAACGGCGATCATCTCTGAACCGCGCCAAGCAATAGGGCGGATGTAGCCGTTTATAATGTTATTAGCCTTAACAACTTCTTCGCAGGCCGCATTAAGCTGTGCAACAGAATAAGGAACTTTAAAGCCAAGCAGCTCAGCCGAGCGCAGGAGCCTTTCATTATGCTCGTTATTCTTGAATATTTTGCCGTTATAAACCCTAACGCCTTCAAAAACCGCGCTGGCATAGTGAAGTCCGTGGCTAAGGACGTGAATTTTCGTTTCTCTCCAGGGGGTTAGCTTGCCATTATACCAAATAAAGCCGTCGCGATCATCAAATCCAGTCATAATATTATCAAATTGTTATATGTTTTGCCCCTGTATAAATGTTTGCCGCAAAAAATGCAAATCCAAGTTTAAGCCGCCAAAAACCTTGTAAACAGCCAAAGATTTTGCTTGTAATTCGCAACGCATTTGTTTATTTTCCGCCCCAAGATTATTAATATTAGGTAATATATGGCTCAGCCAGATAATAGAGTAGATGTAATTGTGGAAGAATCTGACCTTCCCGTTATTGAAGTTGCTCCCGATGCATTTGGTAAAGTTCACTCCAAAGAGCTAGGGCCTATAATCAGGCTTACAATTGAAAAGAGGCCAGACTCTTCTAATACTCCTGTAAGAAACTGGGGCAAGATCGCCCAGGTTCTGAATAAAATTCTGGAAATAAAAGACGCTGATGAACTGGAAAAATTTACAACCTTCCGCAATATTTTAAGAAACAGTGATTTTGCATTTATCAGGGAATTTGCTTACGCAAGTATAAGGGCAGATGGAACAGATACCGGTAAATTCCTGCTTGCAAATGTAATAATGTCAGGTGATCTGGATCAGGAAAAAGCTAAGCAATACTGGCCAGCATTTCAACTTGTTTTAAACAATGCAATTGCCGAAACATGGGCAATGGAAGCATACCGCTTTGGCGGCCATATACATGATGATGTAGAAGAAGGTGTTCACTCTACCGCCAAAGAAAGTTTCGGCAAACTTGCCGATGAAATGTGCGAGCTTCCAATGCTTGATGCGGCTGATATGCCTTCAGATGAATTAAAAGCAATACTTGAGCCATACAGGGTTTCTGTAAGGGAAAGGGTAAGCGGAACTGCAATAATGTCTGGCGTCGGCGCAAGCGCAAACAGAAGCGTTGATTTTGGTGGTAGCGGTACGGGTAAACACGTGGCTGGTGATTCCTCGGGCGGTTTCCTTGTTGCTTCCTATGACACAAAAAGCCGCGCACCGTTACTGGTAGGCATAGGTGTGGCATTACTTGCACTGGCAGGCCTTGCCTATCATTACTCTGACGTTATCAAAGAAAAGATCTTCGGCAAAAAACCTGCGGCAACCGCGCCCGCTATTCTGCCGGCAGAGCCAAAACCTGAACTGAAATTACCTGAAGTTCCAACCATTCATGCACCGGTGCCATTACTTGAGCCTAAATTGCCTGAATTAAAAACTCCCGCGCCTGTTAATATCAATACTAAATTGAAAGATGGAACAGGCCTGCAAATGCTTCTTCCGCCTGATACGGAAATCCCTGTGCTAAAGCCGCAATCAAGTGCAGCCCCTGTAAAACAGTGGGAGTTCCCTGAAGTAAAGAACGTGCGCTCACCTGAATTCTTCGCGCTGCATATCAAACGCAACATCGCTAAAAACCTTTGGCCTGAATATTCTAAGAATGAAGATGCGGCAAACCTGCTTAAATGGCTTATCGGCCAGTATGGCGGTGAAACCTCAAACACCCTGCAAATGGATGGCTTCACGCGTGAGATAGGCTTTGCGGCTATTAAAGGCGGCGAAACTAAAATAACTAAAAAAGAACGGTCTGAGCTTACTAACGGTGATAAGATCAGGATGCAATTTGCGCTGCTTGCCCATACTCTTTACGGCGGATTCCTTGAGCAATCGGTTCGTGACGATATCACCAAAAAAATGTCCGGCCTGTTTGATGATATATCGGCTGCCGGCCAAAGACAGCTTCCGCCTTTAGAAGCTCTTGAAAAAACATATCAGGCATATGTGCAAAAAGCTGCTGGCAAGTTTAAGCTGGATAAATATGAAGAGCATGCAAAACGCCATTCTATTGCAATTCCTGAAGGACCTGTGGTAAACCGCTATATAACTCCTACAAAAATTGAGTCTGTGCAGTGTTTACCGCTTGGAAAACTGGATTCTTTAGGGGTTGGCGCTAGGAAAATAGCTGCTTAATAGGTAATATTAGTATATATAAGGGA
>CAYVII010000149.1:0-4289 GCA_964451475.1 uncultured Rickettsiales bacterium | reverse complement strand
ACGTAACAAAACTTTGGCCGGATACTGCCTGCCTGCTAGCCCAGTTCAATTCACATAATGACCTGATGCGCGCCGAATACCGTGATGTTGTTTTACGTAAATATCATAATGGCAGGCTTGTGTTCATCGGTGATTCGGCGCATTGCACCAGCCCGCAGCTTGGTCAGGG
This sequence comes from uncultured Rickettsiales bacterium, assembly GCA_964451475.1. Lineage (GTDB taxonomy): Bacteria > Pseudomonadota > Alphaproteobacteria > Rickettsiales > 21-14-0-20-44-7 > CAYVII01. The sequence continues at coordinate 4,120 of CAYVII010000149.1, read as the reverse complement.
TGCCAACCTTGCGCTGGTAGATGCCATGGTACTTTCAGAATGCATAAACACACATGATAATATTGAAGAAGCGCTGGAAACATATACTAAACGCCGCAAGAAACATTTGAACTTCTACCAGACGGCAAGCCGCATACTAACCCGCTTCTTCCAGTCAGATAGTTTCATATACCCGCTGTTAAGGCCAATATTTTGCGGCATACCCTGCCATATGGGCTTTAGTAAAAGGATTGCCGCGCAAGTATTAAGCGGCACACGCACCGGACTTTTTTCATACCTTAACCCCGGAGATTGGTGCAAAGATTATGACTTAAAGAAATAACTGCTATATTCCAGCAGGATAAATTAAGGAGAAGCTAATGCCTAAACTTACTTCAGCTGCTTTTATTGCAGTGTTTTTAGCTATTTTCACGCTGCCGCAAAATGCATCGGCACAAAATGTCTGCGGCAAAGGCATATGCGTAAATAATAACGATATCAAAAGCGTTGTTGCAGTGCTTGATAAGCACGACAAAGAAATAAAGATATTCTACTTCAGCAAATTCCTGCTGAAGGAAGAGCTACAGAACTTTGCCCTTTCAAGCGGAAAAGACGTAAAGAACGTTCTGGTAAAGATCGAGATAGAATATACAGACAAAGATTTTGCAGAAATTGAATATGTAGAAATGAACATCAACAGCAATGAAACCTGGGAAAAACAACTTGGTTACGAAGCCGGCATTTACCTTAAAAAAAGATTTCTTGCAGCTGACCCTGAAGTAAAATTCATTATCTCTGACCCTAAAAACGCCAACATGCTTTCACTGCAGACAAAAGGCACAAAGAAAGCCAAAACCCGCAAAAAAGGCCCGGAAATACCCTTAACGTGGGACTTGAATTACCAAACCATCCCACTATTTGAAGAGATAGGCCAGTAAAATTAGCTGTTCTTAAGCAGCTTTGTTCTGCACAGCGGCTTCTATCTTGGCAACATCTATCTTGCTCATTTGCATCATTGCTTCAAAGGCGCGCTTTGCAACATCGCCGCCCGTGGCCATGGCCTCAGTAAGCACACGCGGCGTTATCTGCCATGAAAGCCCCCACTTATCCTTGCACCAGCCGCACTCACTTTCAGCGCCGCCATTACCAATTATCGCGTTCCAGTAACGGTCTGTCTCTGCCTGATCTTCAGTGGCTATTTGAAATGAGAAAGCCTCATTATGCTTAAATGCATCACCGCCGTTAAGCCCTATGCAGGGGATACCGCATACGGTGAACTGCACCACCAGCGCATCACCCTTTTTCCCTCCGGGAAAATCTGAAGGCGCGTAGAATACCTCACCAACCTTACTATCAGGAAATGTTTTGGCATAAAACCTAGCGGCTTCTTCCGCATCATGGTTATACCATAAGCAAATAGTATTCTTGTTCATAGGCCCTCTCTAATTCGGTTTGATACTAAACCAAAAACCAGATTAGTTATAAGAATTCCATATTATTTTCTAAATGGTGCACCAGAGCGGAATAACCTCGAACCGGATTGGGGCGTTTATTAGCTCCTTGCAGGATATTCATAATGCTTTTTGTTTAGCCAGCAATGGACAAATCCCAGATCAATTCTAGTAGTAAAATTTTCCACCACTATGGTGTTATTAATTTCATAATCAGGGCCTGGTGCACCAATAAATGTTATTGAGTGCATTTTTCCATTTTCAACTTGGACATGGTAATTCTTCTTGCAATCATGACAGCAAAAATAAATCCAAGAAAGTTCAGGCCACGATATCGTGGCTTCTGCCAATATATTTTCAGGAGATACCCCAAATGAGCAATGCGGGCATTTTAACTGCATACAAATTCCTAAAACCGCTTATCTTTTTTGTAGCGACTATATTTTTCCGAAGTGGTGCCCCGAGTCGGAGTCGAACCGACACATGATTGCTCATACAAGATTTTGAGTCTAGCGCGTCTACCAATTCCACCATCAGGGCACTCAAAACAGGGGCTTAAACTAGATTCTTGTTAAGCAAAATACAAGCAGTAAAAACAGGTAGATGCCAATTATCAGCACCGAATGGGAAACCGGCACGTCACGCGTGAAATAGCCGTTATCGCCAAATGACCTTTCCAGCAATTGCTTTATCCTGTCCTGCCTCATACTATAACCTTTTCAAGGAGTTTCACCACAAACTGCGCATAGAACGGGAACGCCAGAGTTAGCCCCGTTGTGCCTATTATGGCCGTTTTCATCAATAAACCTTTCGTCGCAGGAGCATCCGTGGCAACCGCAGGCTTAAAGAATGCGCGGTAGCTTATTGGCAGCAGGTAAGATGCGCTAAGCGCCATCATACCGTAAGACATATATACCAGCCATTTCATATTTTCCAGCTGCGCCGCCGCCTTCATAAGGTCTTTACTCTCCCCGCCTGCAAAATACGGCACGCCGATAAGTGAAAGGCTGCACAGGAAAAAACAACCTGCAAGCACAGGGCTTTTTTTGCCAAGCCCGTTACATTCATGGATATAATTCACGCCAAACAATAAGCCGATAGTACCCGCAATAAAGAACAGCGTTATTTTACCCATTGCATGCGTAACCATATGCGCGCCGCCCGCCACCGCGCCGCTTTCTGTAAGTATCGCAAATGCAAGTATGATGAATGAAAGATTTGATATGGTTGAGTAAGCAAGACGCTTCTTAAGCTCTTTGCTACGCAGAGCATATATTGCTGATATAACTATGGTTGCCGCAGCAATGTAAAGCACAGCTTCTTTTAGTATGCTTGCAAACTCAATATTATCAGCGCCGAACACATATATTATAACCTTGGCAATTACAAATACACCCGCCTTAACAACCGCCACCGCATGCAGCAAAGCGCTAACCGGCGCAGGCGCTATCATGGCTTTTGGCAGCCATCTGTGCATAGGCATGACCGCCGCTTTTGACGCACCGAACAGGAACAGCAAAAATATTAGCGTAAGCGCCATATGGCTAACATCAGGCTTGAATAGAATACCGCCCGCTGTGAAGTCTGTAGTGCCCGATAAATAATATACGCCCGCAATCGCCGGCAGCATGAATGCAAGTGATCCGCCAAGCAGATATATAAGGTAGGTACGCCCCGCAGACCTTGCCGCAGCACTGCCTTCATGCGTTACCAGCGGATATGTTACGAAGGTCAGCATCTCATAGAATATAAGCGCACTCACTAAATTACTAGAGAATGCAAGGCCTATGGCTGCACCTATAGACAGTGAATAAAAAATGAAAAAGCGCGCCTGCTTCTGGTCATTTTTTATGCGCAGGTACCCTGCAGAGTAAATAATGGCAAACAGCCACAGCACGCTGGCTATGCCCGCATAAATAAGCGCCAACGGCTCAACCTCAAAATTAATACCAATGCCCGGCAATATATTCACAATGCTGGCAACCGCGTTTATTTCATGCGTGAAGTTATAATACATATAGCCCACAACAATTACAAGAAGGACTGCATTCAATAACTGCCACGCCTCACGGATATTCGGGCGGTTTGCGAACAGGTTAATGCCCGCTGCATTTATGAAAGGCAGTAGAATTGCAATTATGATCAGCATTTGCGGTTCGATCATTTCGCAAACTCCCCTGCCATCTCGGTTACAAACAATGCAAGCGGCTCCGCCCATATACCCACACCAAGCGTGAATATTGCAAGCACTACAAGGCATGTCATTGCCTGCCAGCCTGCTTTGATATCAAACGTGCGCTCAGTGAAATATGCCTGCTCTATCATGCGCCATACATATATTGCACCAAGCACAGAGCCAAGCACTACACCGCCAAGCACCAGCAATTGCATATTCCCGCCAAGACCGGCACCTGCCAGCAGCAAATACCATTTAGGCACAAAACCAAGTGTAAGCGGCACACCCGCAAGGCTGAAGCCGAATATCACCAGCAAGCCTGCAAGCACAGGTGATGTTGCCTTAAGCCCCCTTATATTATTTTTGCTAAGCCCCGCAATTACGAACAGCCCTGATTTTGCGAATGCGTGCGATATGAATAATATAATAGCCCCCGCAACCGCCTCTTTAGTACCGATACCGATACCAAGAACAATATAGCCGATGTTGGATATTGATGAGAATGCCAGCATCT
>CAYVII010000148.1:0-4295 GCA_964451475.1 uncultured Rickettsiales bacterium | reverse complement strand
CGGCAATATGCGCATCGGCCACAACCCCGGGTGTATATGGGCCAATAATGATACCGGCTATTAGATAACCGACAATTGGGGAAAGCTTCAGGCGGGAGGCTACCATGCCACATATAAAAGCGGCGCAAAAACCTATCGCAATAGTTGAAATAAGCGGTAGTTCATGATGCATAATTTAACTTGGACTAAAAAGCCCCCCACGTCAACCCTTGCGGGTAAGTTAGTTAATTTTTTTGGACGCAAAGAATAAAAAAAAAGCCCCCGCAAATTATGCAGGGGCTTTTTTTAATAGGTTGGAGACTCCCTATTTCTTTACATTTGCCCAGATACGAACTTTGGCAATGTAGAAAAATACAGTGAATGCACACAGGAATAATATGACTTTAATACCCATACGTTTTCTTTGCTGCATTTCCGGCTCAGCGGAATATTGAAGGAAGTTAACAACGTCCACAGACATTTGTTCAACTGTTGCCTTTGTTCCGTCCTGATATGTAACCTGATCGGCCGTTAAAGGATGAGGCATCGCAATAACACCCCCCGGGAAGTAAGGGTTATAATATTTACCGGCAGGGATATCTTTACCTGCAGGTGCATTTTCATAACCTGTAAGGATAGAGTCAACATAGTTAGCACCATTCTCACGCGCTTTAATTATAAGGCTCAAATCAGGCGGTACCGCACCACCGTTTGCTGCCGCTGCCGCTGCATCATTAGCATAAGGTGATTTGAAACGGTCATTAGGTTTGCCGTCACGCTCAATAACTTCACCAGTATCATCAAGATCAGGATATTTATATTCCTTTGCGATCTCTTTGATCTCGGCATCAGAGAAACCAATACCTGCAAGGTCACGGAAAGAGAATAGCTTCATTGAGTGGCATGAAGCGCAAACTTCTTTGTAAACCTGGTAACCGCGCTGCGCAGATTGCTTGTCAACAGTGCCGAAAGGGCCGCTGAATGACCAGTCGATCTCTTTAGGATGCTTCTGTTCAACATGTGAAACATGGCCGGGAGCCGCAAAGCCGTTTGCCATTACATACAGGAAAGCGGAGATGGCAAGGAATACGCCAACAATTACCACTAATGCTTTTTTCATTTGTTCGTTCATAAGTCTCTTATTTCGCCTCGCTGATTGAATTAGGCAGGGCTTTAGGTGTTTCCAGCTTACCAACAACCGGCATGATAACCAGGAAGTGGAAGAAGTAATAAAGTGTAGCAACACGTGATGCAGTTACATACCAGCCTTCAGCAGGTGCAGCACCCATGAAACCAAGGAACACTACGTCAAACGCAAGCACCCAGAAGAAGAACTTATAAACCGGACGGTAACGCGTAGAGCGCACTTTTGATTTATCAAGGAAAGGTATGAAGAACAATATTATCAGCGAAGCGAACATTGTCACAACGCCAAGGAATGCATCCGGTACCGCACGTAGCATTGCATAGAACGGCAGGAAGTACCATTCAGGGACAATATGCGCCGGAGTGACCATAGGGTTTGCTTCAATATAGTTATCAGGGTGACCAAGATAATTAGGAGAGAAGAAAATGAATGCCGCGAAGATGATAAAGAACACACCAAAACCGAACACGTCTTTAATTGTATAGTACGGGTGGAAAGGAATAGTGTCTTTTTCAGTCTTAACATCAACGCCCGTAGGGTTGTTTGAACCGTGAACGTGAAGCGCAACAATGTGAACCACTACAAGGCCAAGGATAATGAATGGCAATAGGTAGTGAAGCGCAAAGAAGCGGTTAAGTGTAGGGTTATCAATAGCAAAACCGCCCATTAGCCACGTTTGGATGCTCTGACCGATAACAGGAATCGTATTGAAGAAACCTGTAATAACCGTTGCCCCCCAGAAGCTCATCTGGCCCCATGGAAGTACATAGCCCATAAATGCAGTTGCCATCATGGCGATCATGATGATAACGCCGATCCACCACAGAACCTCACGCGGAGTTTTGTATGAACCGTAGTAAAGACCGCGGAATACGTGGATGTAAACTACAGTAAAGAACATTGAAGCGCCAACAGCATGCGTGTAACGAAGCAGCCAGCCGTAGTTCACGTCACGCATGATATGCTCAACGCTTGCAAAAGCGTGCGCAGTGTGCGGAGTGTAGTGCATAGCAAGCAGAACGCCTGTAAGGATCTGGATAACAAGGCAGATACCCGCAATTGAACCAAAGCTCCACATATAGCTTAGGTTCTTAGGAGTCATATATTCATAAAGCGAATGCTTCATGGCTGAGAAAATTGGAAGACGGTAATCAATCCAGTTTACGCTTTTATTTACGCAATTTTTAATTCTGCTCATAATTATGCCAACGTGCCTTTATGTTTAGGAAGTGAAGGATCCAGTTCATCAATACCGCCTATGAATAGCTTGGTATCGGAAAGGAATGCGTAAGGAGGTATCGCAAGGTTGCGTGGCGCAGGGCCTTTGCGGATACGGCCCGATGTATCGTACTGGGAACCGTGGCAAGAGCAGAAATATCCACCGTAATCACCCATACCTGTTTGCGGAACGCAACCAAGATGCGTACAAACCCCAACCATTACCAGCCACTCTTCTTTGCCTTTTACAACGCGTGCATCATCTGCCTGAGGATCTTTCATATCACCTTCTGCAACAGCTTTTGCTTCTGCGATCTCTTCAGGCGTACGGTGCCATACGAAAATTGGTTTACCACGCCACATAACGCGTTTTTGCGTGCCCGGGGCGATATCTGCGATATCAACTTCAATTGAGCTTTGCGCCAACACGTCAGCCGACGGGTTCATTGAGTCAATTAGAGGCCATGCAACTGCACAAGCGCCAACAACACCAAGGCCGTTTGCCGCCATTACCATGAAATCGCGCTTTGATTGATCCTGTACGCCACAACCGCCGCAACCGTGACCTGTTTCTTTAGTATCTTTTCCCATAAATCTATCCCTTAGGGTAATTCTTATATTTGGGGCAGTTTTTAGTTTTTACGCAGCCTAACGTCAAGAGCTTAATTAGCTTTTTTATAAAATCACGTTTTTTCTGTGTGTTTTGTTGCCTGTAAAGGGCTTTTATGCATATTCATACCTCCATATGGCAAAAAAAACTTAATAAGAACCGCATAAGGGATACAGCCGCACTGGTTGGCTCTTGTTTTATAGCAATATTATTCAGTAAACAGCTATTTGATCATTCTGCCTCAGCTGCTCATGAAAGTTTTGAAATGGCTGGCCTGTTTCTTATTTCAGTAGCCGCTATAGGCAGGGTTTACTCAACTGCCTTCCTTGGCGGATTCAAAAACCGTGACGTTATAGATTACGGTCCTTTTTCTGTATGCCGTAACCCGCTTTACCTTTTTTCTTTTATTGGTGTATGTGGCATTGCTCTGATGTCTGTTAACCTTTTTGCAATTATTGTTCTGCCAACCGGCTTCCTTGCAATATATATACCGCTTATCAGGCGCGAGGAAGAATACTTGAAAGGCGCATTCGGACAGCCTTATATTAATTATATGAAAAAGACCCCTCGCCTTTTCCCGAAGCTGAGTCTTTATCATGCCCCTAAAGAAGTGACCATGACACCTAAAACACTGCTTGGCGCAGTAAAGGATTCAGTAACGTGGTTTCTTGCCCTGCCGTTAATGGAATCAACAGAAATAATAAAAGATGCAGGTTACTTAAAACCCGTTTTCTTCCTTAACTTCTAAGCAGTCTTTTCTTTTATAAGGGCAATGGTCTTATCTTTGCCGTAAAGCGCAATAAAGCTGCCCATGCGCGGCCCTTGCTCTGAACCAAGCAGAACCTCGTAAAGCGCACCGAACCAGTCACGCAAATTCTCAAAACCATGCTTCTTGCCTACATCATAAACGATCTGCTGCAGATCCTGCGGAGTAGTTGCCGCTGTTTTCTCAAGTTCAGCCACCAGCTCTTCCATAGCTGCTTTTTCCTGTGCAGAAGGTGCGCGGTATTTTTTAGTTGGCTTCACGAAATCTTCGTAATAACGCACGGCGTAGCCTGCCAGCTTATCCAGCATCGGGCTGTTGGCAGCGTTCGCGTTCGCATCATATTGGCTGATGAAACCCCACAGCACTTCTTTACTCTCAGGGTTACATGCCGCCGCAAGGTTTAAAAGTAAAGCGAATGAAATATCGGCCTCCGGCGCAGGAACTTTACCGCCATGCACATGGTATGCAGGGCTGTCTGCATCGGCAGCTTCATTATATTTTTTTACCCATGTAAGGTACTCGTCCACATTCTTAGGTATCACATCAAAATAAAGCTTCTTGGCTGTTTGCGGTTT
>CAYVII010000147.1:0-4351 GCA_964451475.1 uncultured Rickettsiales bacterium | reverse complement strand
CAAACTTGCCTTTGTCATAAGTTGTAATTGCATCGGCCAGCTGGATCTTGCCGCTCATAACATCGCCCAGGTCTTTAGAAGGGGAAAGACCAAGCTGCACGTCAACATTGGCAAGGCCGATATCACCGTCAAACAAAAGCGCTTTGCGGCCGGAATTTGCAAATGCATTGGCAATAGTAATGCTTAGCCATGTTTTACCAACACCGCCTTTGCCACTTGCTATTGCTATTATATTCTCTTTTCCCATAGGTCTCTCTTAAGGGCTTATTATTAAAAATACCTTAAGTCAATTGGCTAATAGTTTCAGGCCAATAAGAGTTCCAAGTAAACTGAAGATAACGGAACTTAGGATATATAAAACACCATCCATATATTTGCCCGAGGAAAATATATGCACCGCTTCTAGAGAAAAGCTGGAGAAAGTGGTGAAGCCGCCTAAAAAGCCGATCATGAGCAGCGGGTTTATCAGATTATTATTCCTGAGGCCAACCCCTGCAAGAACGCCAATTGCGAATGAGCCTATGATATTTACCAAGATAATGCCGGTGATATAGGAATTCTCAAACCTTAGCATGTTGTGGCCTGATACGAAATAGCGGGCCATAGAGCCAAGGCCGCCGCCGATAAATATAAGCAGGTAGTTCATGGGTGAGATAATAGCAGGAAACGAATAATAAAAAAGCCCCGCTAAGTAGCAGGGCTTTTGAATTGCTTTTTGTAAAGTATTACGCAGCCTGTTCGTCGGCAGCTTCAACTTCCTGTTTAGGGCCTGAATCTTGGCCTTTCGCGTTGATATCGCGTTCAACCAGCTCAATAACAGCGCGCGGAGCGTTGTCACCGAAACGGAAGCCGTATTTCATAACGCGGGTGTAACCACCGTTGCGGGCTGCATAACGTTCAGCCAGAGGGCCAAATAGTTTTGCAATGATCGCTTCGTCATGGATCTGGGCTATTGCCTTACGACGGTTAGCCAGACCACCTTTTTTGCCAAGGGTGATAAGCTTTTCAGCGTACACTTTAAGCTCTTTCGCCTTAGGAAGAGTAGTGATGATCTGCTCATGCTTAAGAAGAGCAATAGCCATATTCATCAGCATCGCCTGACGGTGCGTAGATGTACGGTTAAGTTTTCTTTGTGCTACCTTATGTCTCATGGTAGTTCTCCTTAGTAGTTAGTGTTGTAAGGATCAGCGTATTTCTTCGCTAGTTCCTCAATGTTTTCAGGTGGCCAGCCCGGTATTTCCATACCAAGGCGAAGGTTCAGCTTACCAAGAACTTCTTTGATCTCGTTCAGAGATTTACGGCCGAAGTTTGGAGTTTTAAGCATTTCCGCCTCTGTTTTCTGAACAAGGTCACCAATGTAAACGATGTTGTCGTTTTTGAAGCAATTAGAAGAACGAACTGAAAGTTCAAGCTCTTCAACCTTACGAAGAAGGTGAGGGCTGAACGGAAGTTTGTCTTCTTTCTTCTCTTCTGCAACCGCAGTTACATCTTCGAAGTTGATGAACAGGCGAAGCTGGTCCTGAAGGATCTTTGCAGAAAGTGCAACTGAGTCTTCAGGAGAGATAGCGCCGTTCGTTTCAACTGTAAGAGATAGTTTGTCGAAGTCAGTGCGTTGACCAACGCGGCTGTTTTCAATCTTGAAAGAAACTTTGCGAACAGGGCTGAATAGTGCATCCACCGGGATTAGGCCGATCGGAGCATCTTCAGGACGGTTCTGGTTGCTTGGTACATAACCTGAACCAGACTCTACGTGTAGCTCAATGTTAAGTTCCGCGTCTTTATCAAGTGTGCAGATAACAAGATCTTTATTGATGATCTCGATATCAGAAGGGCACTCAATGTTAGCTGCAGTTACTGTAGCAGGGCCTTTAGCTTTAAGGTAAAGTTTGCGTTTTTCAGTTGTGTGAGCTTTAAGAGCAAGAGTTTTAATGTTTAGGATAATCTCAGTTACATCTTCGCGAACACCGGGGATGTTGCTGAATTCGTGAAGTACGCCTTCGATCTTTACTGCAACTACTGCAGCGCCCTGAAGCGATGAAAGAAGAATACGGCGAAGAGCGTTACCAAGAGTTGTGCCGAAGCCGCGCTCTAGTGGTTCTGCAACGATAGTTGCTATCTTGTTCAGTGATTCTTTTTCGCCTTTGAACTCAAGTTTTTGAGGTTTCATAAGGTCGCGCCAGTTTTTTGCAATGTTAGTATTTGTAGCGTTTGACATTCTTTTCTCCGTTTAATCGGTTAGTATTATCAGTACGTATTAATAAATTAATTATACGCGGCGACGTTTGCGTGGACGGCAACCGTTGTGAGGAATTGGAGTTACGTCTTTGATAGATGTAACAACTATGCCCGCTGCCTGTATTGCACGAAGTGCAGACTCACGGCCTGAGCCGGGGCCTTTAACTTCAATGCTAACCACTTTAAGACCTTGTTCTGCCGCTGCACGAGCTGCGTGTTCTGCACACATTTGCGCCGCGAACGGAGTAGATTTACGAGAGCCTTTGAAACCTTTATGACCGGAAGATGACCATGAAATAGTGTTACCCTGCTGATCAGAAATAGTAACGATAGTGTTGTTGAAAGTAGCGTTAATGTGGGCTACGCCAACAGTAACGTTCTTTTTATCTTTGCGACGAACTTTAGCGACACCGCCTTCAGTTTTTGCGCCTTTTTTAGCTGCTGCTTCTTGTTTTGCCATGACTATTTACCTACTACTTAACGTTTAGTTTTTTGCCGGCAATCGCAACGGCTTTACCTTTGCGTGTACGAGCGTTACAGCGTGTGCGCTGGCCGCGTACCGGAAGACGTTTACGGTGACGAAGGCCGCGGTAGCAACCCAGGTCTGTAAGACGTTTGATGTTCATTGAAACTTCACGGCGAAGATCACCTTCAACGTCATAATCTGCGTCAATAATCTCACGAAGTTTGATAACCTGATCATCAGATAGGTCTTTAAGGCGGGCAGTTTCAGCAATGCCAGCTTTTTCAATAATTTGTTTTGCGTTATACGCGCCAATCCCGTGAATATACTGAAGAGCGATAAGTGCGCGCTTGTTCACCGGAAGGTTGATACCTGCTATACGAGCCATTCGTTTAGTCCTTAGTGGTTAGTTGTTAGCCTGATGGTATTTTCTAAAAGGGAACAGGAGCCGAGCCGCCGTAAAACCGGGGCTAAAAGCTTCCTACACCGCTATGTAAAAAGGCGTGAAATTCACGCGCGATATCATCAGAAGGACGCGCAATATAGCCAGTACGGGCAGAGTGTCAAGCGCTTATTTTGGGCTTTTTTATGCATAAAGGGGCACTTACATGCGTAAATACCCCTGATCGCGGATTTATTGCTTATTTCTTAGTGGCTTCCGGCTTTGCAGCCGCCGCCGTTGCAGGTGTTGCAGGTACATCCTGACGGCCAAATATGTATAGACCGCGGATAAGATCTATTGCACGTGCAAGCTGGAAGTCTTTAGAAGTATCGTCCTCAGCGCTTACAGTTTTGCCGGCTAAGCCGGGAAGGGAAGGCATCTTTTTAGTATCGCCTTTACCGTCTTTGCCTGTTTCAACGCTTTCATTATCTTCATCCGGCGTGATCACAGGGGTAGGCTCAACAGATTTTCCGTCCTTTTTATCATTAGGGTTTTCAAGGTGGCGGCTTAGACCTGCTTCGTTGCGGTAGTACTTGTTCTGTTCCACGTATTCGATCTTAGCCTGTTTAACTTCAATATCCGGCTCAATGCCTTCTGCCTGAATAGAGCGGCCTGAAGGAGTATAGTAGCGTGAAGTTGTAAGGCGCATTGCACCGTGGCCAGTCAGAGGGATAACGGTTTGAACCGAGCCTTTACCGAATGATTTTGTGCCAAGGATTATCGCGCGGTGGTGATCCTGAAGGGCGCCCGCCACGATCTCGGAAGCCGATGCAGAACCGCCGTTGATAAGAACTACAAGCGGAAGGCCGTTGATGATATCGCCTTTTGTAGCATTATAGCGTTTGCCTGAATCAGCCACGCGGCCACGAGTTGAAACTATTTCGCCTTTATCAAGGAATGCGTCAGAAACTTCTATTGCCTGATCAAGAAGGCCGCCAGGGTTGTTACGAAGGTCAAGTACATAGCCTTTAACTTTGTCTTTGCCAAGTTTGTCCTGAATTTTCTTCACCTGTTCTTTAAGGCCGGGACCGGTGCTTTCAGCGAACTGGGTTAGACGGATATAACCAACATCGCCTTCCGTGTGGCCTTTGGTGGTTTGAATTTTAATAACATCGCGGTTCATTGTTTTTTCAATTGGCTCAGATGCGCCTTCGCGAAGCTTAATGAATTCGCTTTTGCCGTTCACGGTAGCTTTAACAAGTCCGCCGCCG
>CAYVII010000146.1:970-4416 GCA_964451475.1 uncultured Rickettsiales bacterium | reverse complement strand
TGATAAAGCAGGCTTTCAACCTCGGTGATCTTCATATCAAGCTCATTTAGCATATAGGTTATCACCCCGGGGTCTATGGAGCCGCTTCGCGTGCTCATCATCATGCCGTCAAGGGTTGAAAAGCCCATGGTGGTGGTAACGCTTTTGCCATCTTTCATGGCGCAGGCGGAGGAGCCGCCGCCCAGATGCGCCACTATCACTTTATCAGTGTTACTATATTCAGGTAGTCTTGACGCTATATATTCATAGGAAAGCCCGTGGAAGCCGTAACGATGTATCCCCTGCTTATGGTACCATTCAGGAAGCGGCAGCCTGCGCTCTGGCTCTGAAATTGTATGGTGGAATGCGGTGTCAAAGCATCCTATCTGGATTGCCTGCGGATATAATTTTTTCACTTCTTCCAGCAATTTTAATGCGGCCGGCTGGTGCAGCGGCGCAAGCGGCGTAAATGTGGCAAGTTTCTTTATGACCTTATCGGTAAGTATTTCCGGGTGGATGAATTCACGTCCGCCATGGACGATGCGGTGGCCAACAGCGATAACGGAGCCAAGCTCACCGGCAGAGCATATCCATTCGATGGTTTCCGCTTTGCTGTGCGCTACATGGTGCCCAACGCACTCCATAGTCCTGGAATCATAGGCGGCCAGTTTGGCATTGGCAGAACCGGCGTTACAGGTAAGAATTATGTTCATATTTTTTTGCTCCTTGCATAAATTGCTGCTAATGCGCAGGAAATTACCCTGTTTTCAGTATCGCTAGCGCGGCTGGTTAGAATTATCGGTATTTTTGCGCCCATCACTATCCCGGCTCCTTGCGCGCCGGAAAAATAGCGCAGCTGCTTGTAAAGCATGTTGCCGGATTCAATATCGGGCACTACCAATATATCAGCATCCCCTGCAACTTCCGAGTGCAGGTCTTTTATAAGGGCCGCCTCGCGTGATACCGCGTTGTCAAACGCAAGCGGTCCATCTAGTACAGCCCCCTTGATTTGGCCTCGCTCAGCCATTTTGCATAAGGCAGTGGCATCAATTGTTGAAGGCAGTTTCTCATTTACTGTCTCAACCGCAGAAAGTATGGCAACTTTGGGTGTGCCAAGGCCAAGCGCATGAAAAAGATCTATCGCGTTCTGCACTATGTCCTTCTTGGTCATTAAGTTCGGCTGGATATTTATCCCGGCATCGGTAAGGAATATAGGCTTAGGGTAGCTTGGCACATTGACCACGAAAACATGGCTCATTCGCCTTCCTGTCCGAAGACCGCTGTTTTTTGCAACAACCGCATGCATAAGTTCCTCGGTTGAAAGCTTGCCTTTCATCAGCGCCTCAACCTTTCCTTCCGCTGCCATTCTAACTGCTTCCTCTGCGGCTTGATGGCTGTGCTTGGTGTTATATATTTCATATGAATTAAGGACGATATGAGCGTCTTCTGCAGTCTTTCTTATCTTATGCTCAGGTCCCACCAGAATTGGTTCTATTATACCGGAATTGGCAGCTTCTATTGCCCCGGCCAAAGAATGGATATCAACCGGGTGTACCACAGCCACTTTTAGGGGTTTTCCCTTTTGCGCCTTTTCAAGCAGCCATGAATCAAAATTATTATTCGATGCATTCATCTGAACTTCTGGGAGCGGAGTTGCCCTCCATGAGATCTTTTCTGTTGGCGCTTTTACCAGCGCTTCCCCTTCAATTACATGTTCGCCTTTTTCATTCACGCACAGCGTTGCAAATTTTATATGGTGGTGCTTATCATCCTTTGAAAGCACTTTGACCGATGCGGTTATGGTCTCGCCAAGCCTGACAGGTTTCAGGAATTTCAATGTCTGGTCAAGGTATATAGTCCCAGGTCCGGGCAGGTACATGCCTAGAAGTGCAGAGAACATAGAGCCCGTCCACATTCCATGCCCGACTATCTGGCGGAATATATCAGTCTTTGCGTAGTTTTCATCCAAATGCGCGGGGTTCATGTCACCCGTTACTATCGCAAAAAGCTGGACATCCTGCTTTGTAAGCGTGCGGGTAATAGAGGCTGATTCCCCGATCTTTATCTCATCGTAGGTTTTATTAGTTATGCAGTTATTGGTCTGTCCGTTCATATTCTAAAGCCTAGGGCCGCAAGGTATTTTTCCTTTGCGGCCCGGGCTGCCCTTATGCCGCATTTTTTATATCAAGCTGGCGTTCCTTAGTCTGGGAAGCAGCTTTTTTGGGCACATTTATTGTCAGCAAGCCTTTGCTGAAGTTTGCTTCAGCTTTATCAAGATTCGCTGAGTCGGGCAGTGTAATGGTGCGCTGGAAGGAGCCGTACGAACGTTCGTGGCGGTAATATCCTTCTTTTTCCTCTTTCTTATCCTCGCTTTTTTCACCATGCAAAGTTATATAATTATCAGCGATATTGATCTTTATATCCTTGCTGTCCATTCCCGGAAGTTCAGCAGTAACACGGAATTCTTTGCCATTCTCCACAATATCCACAGCGGGGCTGACCTGATTGAAATTGCGGTTTAACCAGTTGCTGTTCATCATGTCGCGGAAAAGCGAATTAATGTTGTCCTGAAGCGCAAGGAAGCTATTGGCTGGCATTTTTGATTTGTTTATATGCACTAGATCACGGATTGACATAAATTTCTCCTTTTTTTGTTTGGCTCGCTGCTTATGCAGATGATTAGCTATAATTCCATATCCGGATAAAAGTTTGATTGTAATCAAACCTTCAGCGATTTTATAAAGACCTGCCAAGAACAGCATGATGAACTGCTGCCCGCGCATGGCTGAACTCGGCGTGCCGTTCGATTATTTCGTGCAGCTTGTCACGGCCTAGCTGGTCTAATATAGTTTTCAGATATTCGGCCTTCCTGTCTTTTTCTATATTAACAAGGTCAAGCTTTTCCCTAAGATGGGTATTCATTACTAATTTAAGGGCTGCTATATGCGCTGCTATCTCAGGGTTTGAGATAGCCTGTACATGCAGATTATCATCACGATGCAAATGATGGCGGAAGTGGTCAAGTATCTCCTGCCTTCTTGTATGCTCTTCCATCATTGAACGTGAAACAAACGGCATATTAATCTCCTTCGTTCTTTATAGATCTTTGAATAATTTCCGGATTTGATTGGCATCAAATCGTTTCAGTGAAATTATGCATCTGTGTGGTGCTTCTTTGCCGCCATTATCTAGCAGACTTATCTATTTCTATTTTAATGAGCGTGCTCCGGCTCAGCCTCAGAAAGAAGCGGCCTGGTTAAAGAATGGCTACTATTTTGTGCGCCATCACCTGAAAATCAGTATGCCATACCACTATGTACCCTGATTGCAGGACTAAGATCATTACATTATGAAGGCCACATCCGCCTGACGAAATTAAAATAGCGGTCCTGGAGGAAGAAAGGGTGCTTGGGGCTGACATTGACACAAGCCTTGAATATGTTGTTGGAAATGTCTTAGAGTTTGTG
>CAYVII010000146.1:451-960 GCA_964451475.1 uncultured Rickettsiales bacterium | reverse complement strand
ATGGTAATTTAGAGGATAAGCGGCTGGTTATGAATATGACCTTTGCCCAAAAACTGAGATTTAACCGCCAGGCTGGATTGGAACCGCCGCTCTGGAGCTGTTATTCTCGGTTTTAGGGGGATTAGATGTCAAAAATTCCCAGATGGTGGTGGAGGTAGGATTTGAACCTACGAACTCCTAAGAGGGGGGATTTACAGTCCCCTGCCATTGACCACTCGACCACTCCACCACTGTTGCTTATTAGCCTGAAATGGCTAAAAGGGACTCTTACCTAAATAATTACGGCTTTTATGTCAAGAGATGGTTTTAAAGGGTCTAAAGGGCCAAGAAAAGGCGGCAGTTTCCGCCCCGAACGTTCCGGTCCCCCGGTTGCTCCGGATAAGCTGTGGATATATGGCAAACATCCGGCTGAAGCGGCGCTGAAGAACCCGAAACGTAAGGTTTACCAGGTAATGGTAACCCGTAATACATGGAACTTATTCAAAGAAATCCTTCCAACCCATGCCGAA
>CAYVII010000146.1:0-441 GCA_964451475.1 uncultured Rickettsiales bacterium | reverse complement strand
CAAGATGCAGTGCATCAGGGCATAGCGGTGCTGGTGGGCAGCCTTAATGACGGAGGACTTGAAAAGACAGATCTGGGTAGTCTTGTAGTAGTGCTTGACCAGGTGCAGGATCCGCATAATGTTGGCGCGGTAATGCGCAGTGCCTCGGCTTTTGGGGCAAGTGTGGTTATAAATACGTTCCGTAACTCTCCGCCGGAAGGCGGTGTGCTGGCAAAATCTGCCAGCGGTGCAATGGAAATGGTGCGCTATATACGTGTACGTAATCTTGCCGAGTCTATTACTTATCTTAAACAACAGGGGTTCTGGGTAATTGGCCTTGATGCCGATGGCACCGAGAATATATCTGTGGTTCAGAAATACGAAAAACTGGCAATTGTAATGGGTGCTGAAGGAAAGGGTTTAAGGCAGAAGACAAAGGAATATTGCGACCTGATAACCAGT
>CAYVII010000145.1:0-4420 GCA_964451475.1 uncultured Rickettsiales bacterium | reverse complement strand
ATGGCCCAAGCCGTGCTACGCGTTACAACTCATATCCTGCCGCTGATATAAACGGTGATGCAGCGCCTGGCTATTCAGCGGGTGAAGCAAAAGATGCGATTGAGAAGATCATCGCGGAAGTTGCTCCTAATGGTATTTCATATGAATGGACGGACTTAACGTACCAGCAGATACTTGCGGGTGATACTACAATGTATGTATTCCCTCTGTGCGTACTGCTTGTATTCATGGTGCTTGCCGCCATGTATGAAAGCCTGAGCCTTCCTCTGGTGGTCATCCTTATTGTTCCAATGTGCCTGCTTTCAGCTATTACGGGGGTGTGGATAGCGGGGAATGACAATAATATCTTTACGCAAATAGGCTTCATAGTCCTCGTCGGGCTAGCATGTAAGAACGCCATACTTATTGTGGAATTCGCGCGTGAGCTGGAAATAAACCAGAAAATGACACCGTTTGATGCAGCAGTAGAAGCAAGCCGCCTTCGTCTTCGCCCTATATTGATGACATCAATCGCGTTCATTATGGGTGTGTTGCCGCTTGTCCTTGCAACCGGCGCCGGCGCCGAAATGCGTAACGCAATGGGTGTAGCCGTATTTGCGGGTATGCTTGGCGTAACCTTCTTCGGGCTGTTCTTCACGCCTGTGTTCTATACAATACTTCGCAGGTTCACACCTTGCCCACATCATGCAGGAGCTACAGATGAAAATCAGGAATAAACTAATATCTGTTTCACTTTTGGCTCTTACAGCATGTAACCTTGCGCCTGATTTTGAGCTGCCTCAGCTAAGTACTCCTGCTAATTTCAAAGAAACTACGCTTGCTCAAAGGAAGGTTGAAGGTAGCTGGAAAAAAGCAAAAGCTGCAGACACAGTTGAAAAAGGCCAGTGGTGGAAAATATTTGGTGATGAAGAGCTGAACAAATTGCAGGAGCAGATGCTTGCTAATAATAATGATCTGCAGGCCGCTGAAGCACGTATGCGCCAGTTTGCCGCGCAGGCAGATTTTGCAAGCGGCGAACTGTTACCGCTTGTAACAGGTACGGCAGGCATGAACCGCCAGCGTCCTTCACAAAATACCGTAGCAGGTGGTTTTGGCCCTAAGGTTTACAATACATATAATCTTGGTGCGGCGGTTTCTTATGAGCTGGATCTGTTCGGAAGTGTTCGCAATAATGTTTATGCGACTGAGAAGGATTTTGAATCTTCTGAAGCTGCATATCAAAACATAATGCTTCTTCTTCAGGCAGACCTTGCGCAGGTTTATTTCACATTAAAAGCCACAGATGAAGAACTTAAGCTTGTAAGGAATTCACTTAAATACCGTGAAGAGCAGAACGAAATTATCCGTAAGCGTGAAGAGCTTGGAGCTTCCAGCGGTCTGGATTTAAAACAGTCTGATGTGCAAATTGCAAATATCCGCCTTGAGGCACTGGAGCTTGATAAGCAGCGCGCAAGATATGAGCATGCACTTGCCGTTCTTATTGGTAAAGCCCCGTCGGAATTGAACATGGCAAAAACCGGTTTTGAGTTCCAGCAAATAGAAGTGCCTGTAGGAATACCTTCAGAGGTTCTGCAGCGTCGCCCCGATGTTTCAGGTGCTGTGCGTGATCTTGAAGCGGCTAATGCGCGTATTGGTATTGCTAAAGCATCTTTCTTCCCAGATATAAGCCTTACAGGCTCTTTTGGATATTCATCAATGGCGCTTTCAGACTTATTCAAATGGTCTAGCCACACATGGGTACTTGGCCCTGCAAGCGGCATAATTGCCGATATGGTTCTTTTTGACGGCGGCAGGTATGATGCACGCGTTGAAAACGCTGAAGCTGCATACAAAGAAGTTTCAGCCAATTACAAAAAGACTGTGCTGAATGCTTTTAAAGAAGTTGAAGATAATCTTTCAGACATAAAATATCTGAACGAGCAGCTTATGCAGGCAGAGCTTTCATACCGTTCTTCAGTTGAAGTAGAGCAAATGACAAAGCTTAAATATGACGAAGGAGCAACCAGCTATTTTGAGTTGAAAGACGCTGAGCTTGCTGCAATAACCAGCGGCCAGCAGCAAATTCGTACGCAACTTCAAAGCACCCTTGCTACAGTTAACCTTATCAAGTCGCTTGGTGGTGGCTGGAATGATGTTAAAGAACAGATAGTTAATAAGTCTGCGGAATAAGGTCTTGCATCACGAAATTGTAATGGTCTATAGCTATAATTACTGGGAATAATTGTAATTATAGCACGTAGCTGGATGATTCAAAGGTTAGAGCAAACACCTGAAGAAATAGAGAAGGAAATAGAGGAGCTGATAAAAAGCGGCCGCTTCTATTTTATTGACCGTGATGAACCTGAAGGGCAGGCCGTAATTATAAGAAAGCATAATGCCGAGGTAATAATATTCCCAAATCAGGATCTTGATGAATTAAGTGATGGCCTCATAAATGAGTTGATAGAGGAAGCAATAGAAGTTCCGCCTGATCCTTTTGATAATCCTATTTTAAAAGAGTTATTGGATCTTTGCCCCGATAATTACAATAAGCGCTCGAGCATGATATGGGGTTTATACCTTTATCTTGCTAATGAGGTATCGCGCTGCCCGTTATATACTGATCCCGAAATGCAGTCCCCAAGCTTTTTTGCCGCTGGCCGGGATGTTTTGCATGAGATGCAGATAGAGGGAAAGGCTGATTATAAAGGCGCTCTGCTTCCCAACAATAATAAGGCCTATAAAAAAGAATGGTTCATCCGTACTTTACAAAAACTGAATCTGTATCAGTACCCGCACATAGCAAAACTGGTTGAAGACTGGACAAATAAGGGTTGTTTCTATGTTGACGGCAAAGTGCAATATCAGGGTGATGATCTGGTTCCGCACGGAAAATATGTGGAGCTTGCCCATTGGGCCAATGATCCGCGTGACGGTAACAAACACTACGAAGATCTGGTTGCACTTGCCTTAGAGCTTAAAAAACAGTTTGCACCCGTGCAGGAAGCTGCCGGCCTGAGAATTAGAACCCAGCAGGAGGCGCTGGATATAGTTTCTAATCTTGTAACAAGGGCCAAAGAGGAAGACGCAATAAAAAGAAACGGAAGGAATAACTTCTGTGGCCAGTTAACCGAGCTTATCGACGCGGGACACAAAACCAGAAGGCAGGCGCTGAAAAAAGCCATCAATGAATTTAAAGAAGAAATAAGACAGAAAAAAGCTGCTATAGAACAGGCTAAGGGAAGGCAACCTGTATATAAACTTGCCGATAAAATTTTTGCTACTGCCAGAGAAAGAAGTGATCATTTCAATCGTGATTTTCTAAGGCAGTGCTCTCCGGAAGCCAGAAAGCTAATGAAGTCCACAAGAGCGCGTTATGCAATATATGCCGGAAAGAATTTAGGCAAGGTTTATCCAATAGAAAATCCATCAGGCCAGCATTATGATGGTTGCAGGCTAACCCGTAATTCCAGAGGTGCTTATCTACCACCGCCAAATAACATAGTATTTGTAGCAAACGGTACGGATAAAGAGATCGGTATTAAAGGTATGCTCCGGACGGTTGAGCATGAAAACGGCCACATGGCTGTTACCGAAGCAAAAGACAGTGATGAGCTAACCAGCGTTAAAAACTCACAGGGTGAAATATTGCATGAGGGCGCTGTAAGCAAAGTGCTTCGTACAGGCCCGCTAACTCTTGGTTTACTTGCCAACCGCGCAGTGGCTGAATTACTTTCAATTTCAAAGCCGGAAACTGTTGGCTGGTTAATGAGCAGGCACGATCATAAAAGCGCCGTAGGAATGTTTTCCACTATCAGGCCTGATCCGCGTCTGAAAATATTTAATAGACTTGCAGATAGCAGTCTTCCTGCGAACTATATAAGTGAAAATCAGAAAAAGATATTCCTTGCATTGGAGCCTGAATATCAGCAAAGGCTGTTTACATCCATAAACAGCTCTATGCAGGTTAATTTATTAAACCTTCTTGATACTAGCCAGTTATATGATCTTTATCGTGCACTTGATAATAAACCGCAGCAAAAAGCTTTGTATGATAGGCTAAATCCCCAAAATCAAAGGGCGATAGATTCATTAGGAACTGAATATGGTAATACCTATACACCAATTAAAAGATATGATCTTGATCAGGACCCGGAAGTTTTGAAAGCAATAGATAAAGCCTTCAATAAAGCAGTATATGTAAGAGATATGTTCAGTGTTATGACTTCCGGAACTATTAATGATATTTATTTCCGCCTTATGCCGGAATATCAGGCTGCATTCAGGCAGTTACTGGGTAAATATGAGAGCAGGGAAATGGATCAGAAGTTGGATGATTTTAAAAATAATAAAATTTACCTGACATCAAAATCGCCAACTGCGGAAAGACGCATGCATAAGAAAATATGTGATCAGATGGCAAGGCAATTAGGCACATGGG
>CAYVII010000144.1:0-4421 GCA_964451475.1 uncultured Rickettsiales bacterium | reverse complement strand
TTTGCTTTTTAAGAGAGTGGCCACTCTTAGGTTTGAGGCAAAGCAAAAGCCAAAACCTATTCTTATTAAAATTCTCTCACACTGCTTTGCCAAATGTCAAATTAGCGCTGCGTTTTTAACTCGCTTATTGACTAAGCAATTATAAAGACAGATAATATTTTATGGCCCAACTAATCAAAGCATCATTCGTTTCATGCGGCTTAGCGCTGTTTGCTCACTCAACTGCAAGTGCAGATATGGTTCCGCCAACCCCAATTTGTATTGTCAAAGGAACAATCCTTGACGCAAGGGAAGCAGTTAAAACCAAAAGAGATAACCCTGACGATTTCAGAGTGGTAAAATATCATATCGCGGTTGTGGATGTAAAAATTGAAGAGATAAAATCTGCAGAGAAGAACAACGACCCTGATAATGGCAGGTGTAAAATAACCACCGGCGGCTACGGTTTATACAAACCTGTCACCACATTACAGATAGACCAGAAAAATAACAGTTTTTCAGACCTCAAAGGAAAGAAAATCAGTGGTACTACTCATGAAAACGGTGATGAATACGGGCATTTTTTTGGCTTTATAGAATATAAACTGGACAAGTAGTTTTTAAATTTCCAACGCCCTATTTAAAGCGGCTGGATATAATAGAAGTAATGCCCATACTGAGCTTCCGGGTGATCACACGGATTACAGTCAAATGAACTATTCTCACACATACCAACCTGACAAATCGCGTTAACAAGCCCCACCTGTAGTGCCGGGCTGTTATTCACAGAAACACCAATTTTATTTTCTATTCCCAGTGCATGTGCAGTGCTTGTATAAAATTCCATATATAAATTACTGCCTAATGGATGACT
Source organism: uncultured Rickettsiales bacterium (assembly GCA_964451475.1). Classification (GTDB taxonomy): domain Bacteria; phylum Pseudomonadota; class Alphaproteobacteria; order Rickettsiales; family 21-14-0-20-44-7; genus CAYVII01. The sequence continues at coordinate 3,568 of CAYVII010000144.1, read as the reverse complement.
TACTGAAATAAGAGACTTTTTAACATTCAGGCCAGCAGAAGCTTTTGCATCCACTTCAGTATATGGCCATAAAACACCTGCATATACCTCATTACCATAACCAGCAGCATGGGTCCCAGCCGGACATGTAGAAGGGGAATATGCTTCAAACCTGGTTGAGCTCATATTAGCTTGCGCAAGATGTGCCCAAACTTGAGTAGATTCTCCGGCAGAAAGTGCATCATTTGGGCTTGCCGCGCAACCACCTCCTAGACCTATAGCTCCATTCCCATTTCCGGGCGGTGTAAAAGAAGGCGCATCACCAGGATAAGATCTATAATTTAATTTAAAATTCTGAATACTAATTTCATATTGCGATACCTCTTTTACAAATCTGTTAATTTTGGCACTATGTATCATTGACTGCGCAACCAATATACCGCCAATCAGAAGGCCGATAATAACTAATGCTATAGATAGCTCTACCAATGTAAAACCTTTACGCATTACTATATTTTACAAGTAAAAAGTTAACAAAATCATATTTAAGACCCTGTAATATCAATGGGTTATAAAAATGCGGTAAAAATACTTATCACCTGCGCATCAATCCGCCTAATATTCCACGGACTATCTCACGGCCTACGCTTGAGCCTACGGTGCGTATCACTTGTTTTGCCAAAGTCTCGCCATAGCCCATGCGGTTAGATTTGCGGGCGGTGGCGGTTTTGCGTTCAACCGTCACTGTTTCAACCTCGCGCGTTGCTTTTGCGGTTTTGCCGCTAAGTTTTTCATAGGCAGAATCGCGGTCAACTTCGCGGTCATAGAAACCGCTTAGCGGGCTTTTATTTATAATATCGCGTCTCTGGTCATCTGATATTGCGCCAATTTGCGATTCAGGCGGAGTGATTAATGTGCGCTCAACCATTGTTGGCGTGCCGCCGCTTTCAAGCGTTGAAACAAGTGCCTCGCCTACTGCAAGGTTAGTTATTGCTTCAGTAGTTTTAAATGCAGGGTTGGGGCGGAAGGTTTCTGCCGCTACTTTTACCGCCTTCTGGTCTTTTGGCGTAAATGCGCGTAGCGCATGCTGGAAGCGGTTGCCAAGCTGTCCTAAAACGCTTTCAGGGATATCTTGCGGGCTTTGCGTAATGAAATAAACGCCAACGCCTTTTGAGCGGATAAGGCGAACCACCTGCTCAACTTTTTCTACCAGCGCTTTTGGCGCGCCTTCAAAAAGCAAGTGCGCTTCATCAAAGAAAAATGCCAGCTTTGGTTTTTCCAGGTCACCAACTTCGGGCAGGTCTTCAAATAACTCGGAAAGTAACCATAGCAGGAAGGTTGCGTATAGCTTCGGCGATTGCACAAGTTCATCGGCCACCAGCACATTCACGTAGCCCTGCCCGTTTTGCGTGGTGCGCATAAGGTCACGGATATCCAGCGCCGGTTCGGCAAAGAATTTTTCAGCGCCCTGACGCTCAAGCGAAAGCAGGCCGCGCTGGATAGCGGCAATACTTGCGGCAGAAACATTGCCGTATTCGCGAGAGATATCGGCGCTATGTTCCGATACATAATTAAGCACCGCGCGCAGGTCTTTTAAATCAAGCAGAAGCAGGCCTTCGCTGTCAGCCACCGAGAAGCAAACATCCAAAACCGCTTCCTGCACGTCGTTTAATTCCAGCAGGCGGGAAAGCATGAGCGGCCCCATCTCGGATATCGTGGTGCGTATCGGATGTCCTTTTTTGCCGAATACATCCCAAAAAATTGTTGGGCATGGTGCCGGCTTGTAATTTGCAAGGCCAAGCTGTTTTATGCGTTCATCAACTTTTGCATTTGGTTTCGCAGGCTGGCTTATTCCGCTGAGGTCACCTTTTATATCGGCACAAAAAACAGGGATGCCCGCTTTTGAAAAGCCTTCTGCTATTGTTTGCAGCGTTACGGTTTTGCCCGTTCCGGTTGCACCTGCAACCAGCCCGTGGCGGTTTGCGTATTTCAGCGTTAGATATTGCGCCGCATTTGCTTGCCCTGAAGCGCCCGAACCTATATATAGCTTGCCATCCATAGGTTAAATATGAACCAAAAAAAGAAAAACGCAAGGCTTGCACTTAACCTTGTCATGCTGGTAGCAGGCATGGCCATGCTGGCTTATGCATCGGTGCCTTTATACCGTCTTTTTTGCCAGCAGACCGGTTTTGGCGGTACTCCTATGATAGCAACCGCCTTTCCTACTAAAATACTGGACAGGAAGGTGCATATACGTTTTGACACCAATATAGACCGCAACCTTGGCTGGGAATTTGCCACCGACCAGCGTGAGATAACAGTTAAGCTTGGCGAGAACGGACTGGCTTTCTTCCATGCCAAAAACCCTACGGACAAGCCTGAATTCGGCATGGCCATGTATAATGTAGTGCCTGAAAAGGCTGCTAAATACTTCAACAAGGTTCAGTGTTTCTGCTTTGAGAAACAGTTGATTAAGCCGGGCGAGGAAGTTCAGTACCCTGTTTCTTTCTTCATTGACCCTGAATTTGCCAATGACCCGTTCATGGATGATGTGGACACAATAACCCTTTCTTATACTTTCTACCGTTATAACGATAAAAAATAGGACTTTGCCAAAGAGTTTTCTTGCAAAGCACCTTACGGGGCATTAATAAGGAAAAAAATTTTACTAAAGGTACTATATGTCAGGACAGCAAACACACCCGTATCACCTAGTTAACCCAAGCCCGTGGCCTTTGTTGGCTTCTCTTGGCTTTTTGCTGACCGTAGGCGGCGCTGCGTTCTATTTCCACAACAAATCAGGTGCTGAATTTGTAATGATCGGCGGCCTGCTGTTCCTTCTTTACGTTGGTTACCGCTGGTGGCGTGATGTTGTGCGTGAAGCTGCGGTTGACCATGCACATACCGCCCCGGTTCAAAAAGGCCTGCGCGTTGGCATGGCTTTCTTCATTGCCTCAGAGGTAATGTTCTTCTTTGCGTTCTTTTTCTCGTTCTTCCATAACGCTTTCCTTCCTATGGAAATACTTGAAGGCGCGTGGCCTGTTAAAGAAGGCGCGTTCCCTCCGGCAGGCACGCATACTCTTGACCCTTGGAGCCTTCCGCTATTCAATACGCTTCTGCTTCTTCTTTCGGGCACTACCGTAACATGGGCTCACGCGGCACTACTTAACGGTGACCAGAAGAACCTTATACGCGGCCTTATCTGCACCATTATTCTTGGCGCAACATTCAGCGGTGTTCAGGCTTATGAATATTCACACGCGGTACACCATTTCGGCTTCAAAAGCGGTACATATGCATCTAACTTCTATATGGCAACCGGCTTCCACGGCCTGCACGTACTTATTGGTACTATCTTCCTTACTATATGCCTTATCCGCGCGAAAAAAGGCCAGTTCAGCGAAAAGCACCACTTAGGCTTCGAGTTCGCGGCATGGTACTGGCACTTTGTTGACGTGGTTTGGTTGTTCCTGTTCGTATTCGTTTACGTTTGGGCAAGGTAATTAGCCATTGCATATACGGGTGTAGTTGCTATATTGCGCCCGCATAAATCAATATTCCCAAATTGGGGCCGAGTAGCAAAGTGGTA
>CAYVII010000143.1:0-4428 GCA_964451475.1 uncultured Rickettsiales bacterium | reverse complement strand
CGCCATGGCTTAGGTGGAACCGCGGCCCCGGCGTTCCTGACCAGGCAATATTAATTGATATGCCTGCCCGCCGTGCGTATTTTTTCTTTATAGAAATCTGGCCGCAGGAAGTTTATTTCATCACCGGAATTTTAATTCTGGCTGCGGTAGGATTATTTTTTGTAACGTCGTTATTCGGCCGCGTATGGTGCGGTTATGCCTGCCCGCAAACTGTGTGGACAGATTTGTTTGTTTGGGTCGAGCGCATAATACAGGGTGACCGCAACGCACGTCAGAGGCTTGACCAGCAGAAATGGAATTTTGAAAAGATCTGGAAAAAACTTGCAACGCATATCATCTGGCTGCTAATTGGCTTATGTACCGGCGGCGCATGGGTGTTTTATTTCAATGACGCACCAACGCTTTTTGACCAGATAACCCATTTCGCTGTGCCTTTCAGTACATGGGTATGGATATTGGCGCTCACGCTTTCTACCTACATTATGGCCGGCTATGCGCGTGAGCAAGTATGCAAATATATGTGCCCATATGCACGTTTCCAGTCAGCGATGTTTGATAAAGACACGCTTATAATCGGTTATGATGCACAGCGCGGTGAACCACGTCACAAAGGCTCTAAAAAGGAAGAAGGAAAAGGAGATTGCATTGATTGCGGCTTTTGCGAAATTGTCTGCCCGCAAGGTATAGATATACGTAACGGCCTGCAGATGGATTGTATTGCCTGCGGCTTGTGCATTGATGCATGCAATAATGTGATGGATAAAATTGGCCTGCCGCGCGGGCTGATACGTTATGACACCACACATCATATGGAGCATAAGACAGAAAAATTCCGCATACTGCGCCCGCGCACAATTTATTATTCTGCAATATTATGCCTTGTCGGCGGGCTGATGATTTATGGCCTTGTCACGCGGGCAGAGTTGGAACTGCATGTTTTGCATGACCGTAACCCGCTTTATGTGCAACTTTCAGACGGTTCAATCAGGAATAGTTATACAATAAAAATCCTGAACAAAACGCATCAGGATAAGAATTTCAGGCTGGAAGTAAGCGGGCTTAAGAACGCCAAAGTAAAAACACAGCCGGAAAAAATAGAAGTTATTGCAGATTCAGTCGGTGAATATCGCGTGTTCGTAAGCAGTAATAAAGCTTCCGGCAGGCAGGATATAAATTTCAGCATTACTGACGGCACTGAAAGCACAACAACCGAAACAGTTTTTATAGGGAGGGAATAATGCAAAAAACATCTGACAAATATATTCCATATTATTTCGTGGCATTTTTTGTGGTGCTGACCTGTATACTGGGCGGCTTTGTTTATATTGCGGTTGACAGCTACCAGAATGTAAAAATGGAAAGATATTGATGGACGCAATAGCAATATCACCCAAAAGGAATTGTTGTCAGAGCGGCTATTATTTACGGCGCGGAGTCAGGCTTATTTCCTTCTCTGCAATGGCGGTGATGTTTGCGCCGCTTTTACTACCCATGCTCGGCATTGGCGAAAAGCTTGCAATAATGACAAATAACGGGATCATTTGCTCTGCCGCATTAGGGCCAGGGCTTATTGGGCGTATAAATAATTTGCTCAGCCTGATTCCCTTCATAGGCAATATAATTTCCGCTAACAGCATTACAGCCGTTGCCATTGGCATAATTTTTATTTTTATTGCACCTTTCACCGCCAATAAAACATTCGCAGCGCTGTTATTTATTCCAGGTTTTTTCTTCTGCCTGCCTGCCACACTCCCTGCGCTTGGGCATGGAATTAAATTTCTTGCCATGCTTTTGGGTTATGAAGCAGCAGCAGCGGGGGATTTTATAGGGAGCCCGGCAAAACCAATGCCGGTTTACAGCTTCATTTCCTCAGGCGGGGTAATGATAGCGGCGCATCTTAATTGCATTATTTCAGGTATTGTGGTTATTTTAGGGGTTTTATTGCCTTCTGCTATTAAAAAATAAAGCTGATACTGAGATGATAATTAGCAACCCACTACCTCCACCACCATCCGGAAATTAGAAATTTCATCTATTTATTGATTACCACCCGAAAAACCGCCCCTCCCGCTGTAAAATTTATCACAAACCAACACAGCCCCAACTTATTGATTTATTATAAATAAACTTTGGATTAATTATTTTTTTGAGACAAGAAAATATATCTCTGCTCACTATCACTTATCCTCTTGCCTTTTAACGCATTATTAAATTTTTAAAGCCATAAATTGCGTATCATGATATTAAAAAGATTATTAAGAACCTACCCGGGAAAAATTCTACAGCTTGCACTGCTATATATTGTTACTGGCAAGCTGGGTCTCATGCTTGCTGTTCCTCCAGGTTATGCAACTGTAATCTGGCCACCATCAGGTATTGCGCTTGGAGTATTGATAATTTCCGGCTGGAGATTATGGCCCGGCATATTACTAGGTTCCCTAATCCTGAATTGCTACATAGCAAATGCTTATAGCCCTGAAACCGGAATTATATATTCCATGGTTGCAACATCTTTCGTAATAGCTGTAGGATCAACCATTCAGGCACTTGCAGGACGCTTCCTAATCGCAAGATATGTTGGTCTGCCATTAAAAATTAACAGCTTGGCTGATATACTGAAGCTATTTCTACTAATAGGCCCGTTCGCGTGTGTTATAGCTGCAAGCATTGGCATTCTTTCCCTCAATCTTTCGGGTATACTTCCTGCAACCAAAATAGTCGATAACTGGTTTACATGGTGGCTGGGAGACATTTTAGGAATCATAGTCTTCCTTCCCCTTGTATTTGTTGCACCGGGCAAAAGAAGCAGATTTTCTTGGCGCGGTAACATGATTGGCACGCTGCCGATTCTTAGCATGCTGGTTATAATGATGCCCCTGGGACTTACATTTTACTCGTGGAAAATAGCATCAGAATTATCTTATGAAAAAGCATCAACAGAATTCAATAATCTGGCTTCCGAGAGTGAAAAGGCTATCCAGCACAAAATAAGTTCATATTCTAATGCATTAATCGGTGCTGCAGGATTTATTCAGGGTTCAGAAAATGTTAGCAGAGATGAATGGCGCCAATATGCCGAAGCTATAGATATACAGATTAGCTATCCAGGCATAAACGGTATAGGCTTTATAAACAATGTTGCAACCCATAAACTTCCCGATTTTATAAGCGGCCAAAAAAAGGAATTTCCGGAATTCTCAATTCATCCTGAAACCAGGAATAATAAAAATTACATCATAACTTATATCGAGCCTGCTGTAATAAACAAAGAAGCCATAGGACTTAACATTAGCTTTGAGAAAAACCGTCTTGAAGCTGCAGAAAAAGCGCGTGACACCGGGAATACAAGTATTACAAAACAAATTATACTTGTGCAAGACAAACGAAAAACACCCGGCTTTCTGTTGCTTTACCCGCTATATGAAAATAATGCACCACTTAACAGCATTGAGGACAGGCGCAAAGCACTGAAAGGATGGGTTTATACACCATTCATAGCCAGAAACTTCCTTAAGGAACTGACCAGCCAGCAGGGACGCAAATATAATTTGCGGATATATGACGGAAATAAAGAAAGCAAAAAAGATCTTATATATTCAAGTGATGAGTTTGATAACAAGCATGAACCCGTGTTCAAAGCTCACAAATCAATCAAAATTATGCAGCAGGATTGGCTGATAATATGGGAAAGCACACAGCTCTATGAAAAAGAGGCAGAGAGTAATAGCCCATTCCTGATAGTGCTGGGGGGAATATTGTTCACAAGTATGTTTGCTATATTCCTTATCGTAACCACTGTACGCAGCGCCGGAACCATAAAAACCATATCGGGTGAACGCAATTATGTAATTCCCGGATTAGTTTTCCTGGCATTATCTGCAGGCTCCTATTCTCTTTACACAACGCTAAAAGAGCGTGAGCTGAGCTACATAAAAACGCTGATTAACGTTGAAGCTGATAAAGCAGAGTTAATTATTACTTCAGAAATAGATACCAAACTTCTTGCCCTTTCCAGAATAGCAAAGCGCTGGGAAGCCGCAAACGGGACCCCATATGAACTTTGGCGTGAAGACGCCCGGAATCACATAAAACATCTGTCAGGGCTAAAAGCGGTTGAATGGGTTGATGCCAATTACCGTGTCAGATGGGCGGAGCCTTTGAAAGGTAATGAAAAAGCCATAGGTCTTAATATTATATTCGATAAGAAAAGAGAGGAAGCCCTAAAAGGATCGGCGGAAAGAAATTCTCCTACACTTACTGAACCTATGCAACTGGTTCAGGGGTATGATGCGTTCATTGCATATATACCTCTTCATCGACAAGAAAAGTTCGATGGTTTTATTGCGGGCATATTTTCAATTCAGAATTTCTTTGGCAACGAAGTCACCAAAAACTTGCTGGATAATTACAAACTACAAATGCATTTTG
>CAYVII010000142.1:0-4472 GCA_964451475.1 uncultured Rickettsiales bacterium | reverse complement strand
ATTCCATCATAAAAATAATTACTGCTGCAGTATCTATTGCGGCGGCGTTTGTGATGTTCCCACTCATACCAAAGCTTCTAGAGCTTTTTGAGAAGATACCGCATGATACGCCTGAAGAAGATAAAGATAACAAAAAGTAAGCTGAATATATGATCACGAAAAGCCATAAGAAGGCAGATGAATATCTTCTGTCTGACATGCTTAGAATTTATAAGCTGCCGATAATTGCTGTTTCGCTTGGGCTTATTGTTGCGATACTGGTTTTTTTGCTGCTGGTTGGCAATAACTTCAATAACCTGAAGAAGAGCTTCATATTTACTTCGGCATTGGAGGCTGGCATTATCCAGTCACGTTTTAATGACGTGATAAATAAAGTGGTTGATAAGACAATTGCAACCAACCTGCATGTCATAGCCCGCTCAAACCCAAGCAAACCGCTTGAAGAAGCGCTGGCAATAAGTGAAGTAAAAGCTGTGTATCTGGTAACTTTAGATAAAGAGCGCAAAATAGACAAATATCAGTACAAGTCTGCCGATGATGATGAGGTTGGGCGTATCACCGAAGGTATCCTGACCAATGATTATATGAAGGCCAAGCTCAAAGACCTAGTGATAGTGCCTGATAAAACAAGCCAGACAGTTTTGAATACATCGGCGGTTGTGAACGGTAAGGAAGAAAATTTCCTGATAATGTTCTTTGGTTTTATGCATAATAAAAAGCCTTATGCGCTTATGTATTTTGTAGACCCTAAGCAGGTTATACGTAATGCGATATATAATGAGACCAATAAAACAAGCTCGCGCCGCAGTATTTACATAATAAAGAAATATGAAGACCAGAGTTTTGGTGTGATAACCGAATATTACCGCACGGCAAAAGGTGAAGAAGAGGTTGATGCGGCAAAGAACTTTCTTGTACAGAAACAAATTGGCGATGCAACATTCCACCATAGCCTTGATATTGAACTGCTCGGCGAAAAATTCGGCATAGTGCATATTCCAACAAACCAGTATCTTTCAACCGCTGCAAATATTGGTGTGTGGATAGTATTTTTTGCGATTCTAATAATTACCATGCTTGCAGGTTACCTGTTCTTCTACCTGGTAACGTTCAATGTACGCAGTTCCAAGCTGGTTGACCTTAAAACAGGGCAGTTGGTTATGGCGAAGGAAGAGCTGGAATCAAAAAACGACGAGCTTAAAGAGATAAATACGGAACTTGAGGATTTTACTTATATTGTTTCGCATGATATCCGCTCGCCGCTTGTAAATATCCTTGGTTTTTCAGACGAGATAAAGCTTTCTGCCTCTAATCTTGAGAAGATACTGGAGAGTGAAAAATTACCTGCCGCAACAAAGGAAAAGATCAAAAAAATATTGCAGGCGGAAATAGTTGAGTCACTTGCCTTTATTGATAAGTCAGTGCGTAACCTTGACCATTTGACAAGCACTATACTTGATTACCTGCGGACGGATAAAGGTCTTATCAATATTGAAAGGATAGATACTGAGAAAGTGGTACAGGATGTAATTGCGCGTTACCAGCACCAGATAAAGAGCCGCAATATAGATATTCAGGTTGGGCATTTGCCTGATGTAAGGGCTGACCTGATCTCTATTCAGGAAGTGTTTTCCAACATCATAGATAACGCCATAAAATACATGAAACCAAACAAGCCGGGTATGATAAAGATAAGGGCAAAATACGTGCCGGCTAAGGCTTATACCATGTTCTGCATATGGGATAACGGGCAGGGCATAGGCAAAGAGGTAAGTGGCAAGGTGTTCCAGATAATGCGCAGGGCGACCCTTGATAAATCAATTCCGGGGCATGGTATGGGGATGCCGTTTGTTAAGTCTATCCTTAAGAAACATAAGGGAAAAATATGGTTTAAGTCTATTCCCGGTAAAGGAACCGTATTTTATTTTTATATCCCCGATGGTAATTAATTAAGTAATGGCACAGGTTAACCTAAAAATGGCTGAAATTAAGGACTCTCATAAGCTCAGAAAGATCAATAAAATGATCCTGACGGAAGATGACGAGGGTTATGCCGTGTTGCTTCAGCGGTTATTTGAACGCGCTGAAATAAAATGTGAACTTGTATGGTTCCCTGACGGCGTAAAACTTTTGGAATATGTAAAAGACGGCAAACTGACGGGTGATGAGCTTGTCCTGCTTGACCTTAATCTTCCCGTGATGTCGGGTTTTGAGGTGCTTGCAGATTTGCGTAAGGAATACGGTAAAGAAGAACTGCCCGTAATAGTTATATCAACAACTATAAGGGATAAAGAATTCCAGAAATGTTTAGAGCTGGGGGCGAACTCATTTTTGAAAAAGCCTATATCATATACTGAGCTTATAAGTGTTACGGAGAAGATAGGGGTTGAATTGTAATCAGAGGGGGATGAATGAATCAGGAAATGGTTTTGTATGTGGAGGATGATGAAGGTGTTGCAAAGCTTGTACAGCTTAACCTTGAAAGAGCCGGGTACTTTGTTGAGATAGCAGACTCTGCCGAAAAAGGCTTAGAGGTTTATAACCCTTCTATCCATAAAGTTATTGTTCTTGACCACGTTCTTCCCGGAATTAGCGGTCTGGATGCTCTTAAAAAACTTGCACCGAGCAAGTTTGACCCTGCGGTTATTATGCTGACTGCAGCAGGAAGTGAAAAAGTGGCGGTGGAAGCTATCAATTCAGGTGCTGCGGAATATTTAGTGAAAGACGATATCAAAGGCTTTCTGCAGTTGCTGCCTATAGCAATAGAATCTGCCATAGCAAAGAAGAAGCTGTATAAAGACAATGACTCTTTGCAGAAAGAGAATGTTGATTACATGGAAGAGCTTAAGCGCATACGTTCCGAGCTGGAAAAAGTTGGCAAGTTTGACGATATAATTGCCAAAATGGGCAAGAAGCTTAAATAGCTACTTACTTTTCTTTTTAGGTTTTACCGCAGCATTTTGTGTGCGCTGGTATATTTGAACCAGGAACAGCAGCATGAAGAAAGCGTAGAATAGTTCCTGCACTTCACTATATCTAATAGCCTTGGCATCAAAGTCTGCAATTACATATCTTAGTCTTTCCGGCCAGCGTATGGTAAGTGCAAGAACTGCCAGAGGCAATATGCGTGCGTCTGCCCACATTATTTGCGGCACAAATTTTTTAGTTTTCTCAACCGGCCATTTCCAGCCAAGCGGTACAAGCAGGCCTGCAATAAAAACCCATATTGTAACCAGTATGCGCGGTTTTTCGTTGAACCAGCTGCTCATGTTATGCAGGTTGGTTTCCTGTTCTTTGTTATTATCAAGGAAGTACTGGGAAACCTCGTAGCCAAAATAGCGCTCGCGGTAATATTGCCCCCAGTTCTGGTCTTCGCCCATGAAGTAAAATACTGCCAGCACATAAAGAATTAGCCAGAAGCGTAAAGAGGCATTCTGCCAGATAACAGGTTTGCTTAAAATATATATGCCGGTCAGGACGGTGATTAAAAGTATTCCGCCAATAAGGCCCTCGGTGAAGCCCAGGGGGGCCATTACCCAAATATCATATGCGGCGGGTCCGATTGCATATGAAGCAAAAAACGTTGAAGCTGTAAGTAGGGGGATGAACCAGTAAAGTAAGAATTCCGGGCCTTGGTAGCTGATTTTGATCTTGCCTAGTTTCAAGGTGATTCCGTATATTTAAAATAAGTTGGAGAAATAAATGGCTCCGCGAGCAGGGCTCGAACCTGCGACCGATCGATTAACAGTCGATTGCTCTACCACTGAGCTATCGCGGAACACAGGAGGTTATTTACTAGCGCTAAACCCTTTTGGCAAGCATAAATTTAGTATATAATGCAAAGAATGGATAAAAAATTTACCAGCCACCTGACCCCTGAGCAGCAGTATATTTGCGTTGGATGCGGCACAGAACCGCCATTTACGGGCAAATTCTATGATCATCATGAGCAGGGAACGTATATTTGCGTATGTTGCAGGCAGCCTTTATTTGAGTCTGATGCCAAATTTGAGAGCGGCTCGGGCTGGCCAAGTTACTTCAGGGCAATTGAGGGGGCGGTATCTGAAAAAGAGGATAATTCGCACGGAATGCGCCGCGTGGAGATAAACTGCAGCAAGTGCGGCAGCCATCTGGGGCATGTTTTCCCCGATGGGCCAAGGCCGACCGGCCTTAGATATTGCGTTAACTCGGCAAGTCTGGATTTTGTGGCGGCCTGAATGGTAAAATCAATTTTAATGGTATGCACCGGCAATATATGTCGCTCTCCCACGGCAGACGGGGTTTTGCGGCATAAATTGAAGGAGGCGGGTATTGATGTGCTGGTAGATAGCTGCGGTACGCATGGCTACCATGTGGGCGAAGCGCCTGACCCGCGTAGTATTAAACATGCCTCTTCCAGAGGATATGACCTTAGTAATTTAGCAACCCGTAAGATAGAAAGGTCAGATTTTGAGAAATTTGACCTTATATTA
>CAYVII010000141.1:0-4490 GCA_964451475.1 uncultured Rickettsiales bacterium | reverse complement strand
TTCCTGTGGTAGGTAACCAAGGCCAAGGCGTGCGCGGCGGTACATTGGCATATTGGTGATATCATAATCATTAATGCGTATTTTGCCGTAATCAGGGCGTACAAGGCCGCTAATCATGTAAAAGCAGGTTGTTTTACCTGCGCCGTTCGGGCCAAGCAGGCCAACAACTTCGCCCTGCTGTAAATATAATGATACGTTGCGGACTACAGGGCGTTTGCCGTAAGCCTTTCCAAGTTGTTCTGCTACCAGATAATTGCCGCCAAACGGCTGTTCCGTTGTTTCAAGCTCCATTACTGTTTATTCTCCGGTACGAATAAACCCTGCACGCGCCCGCTTCCTGATGCAGTGCCGCCTGTGGTTGTACTTACGCCGCCAATTAGTTTGCTTCGGCCATTTTTAATATCGTATTGCAGGCTGCTGCCTTTAAGTACGTTATTATCACGCGTTAAAACAACATTGCCCGTAAGAGTAACAAAGTCATTCACAACATCGTAATTACCTGTGCTGCCGCGGGCAGTTTCCTGAGCTGTTGCAAGGAACACATTGCCATCAACATCAATTTTGCTGATGCTTTTACCGGGGCCGGTGCTTTTTGCATCGCCGCCTGAATAATAAACAGTCATGCGGTCAGCCTTAAGAGTCATGCCTGACTGTTTTGCAATAACGTTGCCGCTGAATATGGCTTTTTTCTGCTGCTGTAGAACTTCAAGGCTGTCAGCATCAATTTGAATTGGTGCTTTGGAGTTTCCACCACCAAACGGCGCTGCCGCATGAGCAGAGCCTGCAAGTGCAAAAATTAAAAATGCGGTGCGGATAATTGTCATTCTTTACTTATAACCAATTTTACAGGGCCTTTGAAACTAATTTTTGATTGCTTGTTATATATAATAAAACCGCCGGCTGTAAGCATGCCCATTGGTGCTTCAACATTTACAGGTTTGTTGCTTGTTAAAATCTGGTTGTGCATATCAACATCTAGTTCACTACCTGTAATGTGATATGTTTTTGCGTTTGCTTCAGTCATAAATACTTCAAAAATGTCATCCATATAAACATGTTTCTTCTGTATATCATAAAGACCTTTTGGCGTTACTACCGATGCCCAAGTGCCGTTCTTTAATGTAAGATCTGCGGTAAGTTCCTCCATCAGGATTTTCTTTTCATCCTGCTGATATGCACGTGCAGCGCTAATGCTGTAGGGCTGATCATCTTTATCAAAACCCGAAAAGCGCGGGTTAAGCATTGCCGGATTAGGGTTATCTTCCGTTACCGGAATGCTTTCTATGATTATCTTTTTTTCCTGCGGGTAAAGGGTAGGGTAAACAAGAAGGGCAAGAGCAAGTATGCCTGCAATAACGGGAAGTACGAATTTTAAAGAGGTAATAAAATTACGGTGGCGCCTGAATGAGCGCGCCAGATCTTCAAACGCATAGTTAGCCGAGTCTTTTACAAAGTTACTCATCTAAATTTCCTAGCTTACGCCGGCACGAAGCAAGTCATGTATATGTATTATGCCTACGGGCTTATTGTTATCTGTAATAAATAAACTGGTGATGCGCTTTTCTTCCATGATGTTCAGCGCTTCAGCAGCCAGCGCGCGTGGACGCACCGTAAGTGGGTTTGCCGTCATGACTTCTGATGCTTTTTTATTCAGAAAGTCTGAGCCCATATGACGGCGAATGTCACCATCGGTAATAATCCCTGTAAGTTTGCCGTTATTAACAACGCCGGCACAACCAAATTTTTTGCCCGTAATTTTAAACAAAGCTTCCGACATTTTATCATCTTCCTGCACTATAGGCATTTCATCGGCCTTGTGCATCAGGTCTTGGATCAGCATAAACTGTGCGCCCAATTTGCCTCCGGGGTGAAGTGTTTTGAAGTCTTCTGCTACGAAGCCTATCTTTTCCAGCAGCGCGACGGCAAGTGCATCGCCCAGAGCAAGCATCATTGTTGTTGATGTCGTAGGGGCGTTTATTGAGTTCGCCTCAGGCGTTTCGGGCAGTACAAAAGGTATATTCGATGCTTCAACAAGGGCGCTGCCTGCGCGGCGGGCCCAGCCAATTAAAAATATGCCGAAACGTTTACAGTAGGCGATTATGTCTTTCAGCTCTGAAGTTTCTCCGCTGTTGGAAAGTAGTATAACCACATCACCTTTTGCAATCATGCCCATGTCGCCATGACTTGCTTCACCGGGGTGGACAAAGAATGCAGGGGTTCCTGTAGAGGCAATTGTTGCAGCTATTTTGCGGGCGATATGGCCTGATTTTCCCATACCTGAAAGTATCACGCGGCCGTTTTTGCCGTGTATGTTCTCATGGATTTTTTCAACCATTGCGTCAAAATCACCCAGATTGTTCTTCAGGGCTTCAAGGCCCTGAATTTCCTGCGCAATTACGCGCTTTGCTACGTCAATGTTACTCATTTGATGGCGGCTTGTATGCAAAGTTATCAGCGTAAGATTTTTTGATCTTTTTACGCGGGTGGGCTTCAATTACTTCATAGTCAATGCCGTTGGCAGATGCGTAAGTCACGGCTTTTTCCTTGCTGGAAAACCTTAGTTTTACCTGACCTTGCGTATCAGCGCTGCCTGTCCAACCCATTAAAGGTTCTACGTATTTTTTAGCCTGTGGAACATATTCCAGCAGCCAGTACTTAGTTTTTGCCTCACCTGATTGCATAGCGGTTTTGGACGGTTTATATATTTTTGCTTTCATTTTTAGCGTTTTCTTTTTGTTGTCCACGTCGTTACCCTGCGGTCTCGGCGTGCTCATGTGCTTTTAAGCACACTCCGCGCGCCTTGCCTTGGTTGCCTAGTGGCCAATCAAAAACAAAACGCTAAAAGCTGGTATAACGCCTGAAAGGTAAATTTCAAGAATTTCCTTGTATTTGCCCCCGTTTTCCTGTATATGGGCGCGTCGCAAGAATTTACATTAAAATTATACAGGAAAACCAATGAATATCAGGAATATCGCCATCATCGCCCACGTTGACCATGGCAAAACAACTCTTATTGATAAACTACTAGGCCAGTCAGGCACATTCCGCGAAAACCAGCAGGTTGATGAGCGCGTGATGGATAGCAATGACCTTGAAAAAGAGCGTGGCATCACCATTCTTGCAAAATGTACTTCTGTTCAATGGAAAGACACAAAGATCAACATTATTGACACACCTGGCCACGCGGATTTCGGCGGTGAAGTTGAGCGTATCCTTAGCATGGTTGACGGTGTAGTTCTTCTGGTTGACGCAGCCGAAGGCCCTCTACCGCAAACTAAATTCGTACTTACCAAAGCTCTTGGCCTTGGTATCCGACCAATGGTTGTTATCAATAAAATTGACCGTTCAGACGCAGAACCTGACCGCGTATTGAACGAAGTGTTTGACTTGTTCTCAGCTCTTGGAGCGAATGATGAGCAGCTTGAATTCCCGTACTTGTATGCATCAGGCCGTAACGGCTGGGCTATCCAGAATTTAGGTGATGAGCAGAAAGACCTTAGCATTCTGTTTGATCTTATCGTGCGCCATGTTCCGGCTCCAAAAGTTGATCAGGAAGCGCCGTTCAGCATGCTAGCTACAATCCTTCAAGTTGATAATTTCGTTGGCCGTATCCTTACCGGTAAAGTTTACAGCGGCCAGCCAAAACTGAACCAGTCTATTAAAGCAATGAACCTTAACGGTGAAACGGTTGAACTTGGCCGTCTTACTAAAATGATGACGTTCAACGGCATCAAACGCGTGCCGGTTGAGTCTGCGATTGCCGGTGATATTATTTGCGTTGCGGGCTTAGAGAAAGGTTCGGTTGCAGACACTATTTGTGATGCTGCAGTTACAGAGCCTATCAAATCATCGCCAATCGATCCGCCGACAATGGCTATCGTTATTTCGGTGAACGATTCTCCGCTCGCAGGCCGTGAAGGTACTAAAGTTACATCCCGTTTAATTCGTGACCGTCTATACGCAGAAGCAGAAAGCAACGTTGCTATCCGCGTTACTGAGTCAACCACAGGTGATTCTTACATCGTTGGTGGCCGTGGCGAACTTCAGCTTGGCGTACTTATTGAAACTATGCGCCGTGAAGGTTTTGAACTTACAGTTGCGCGTCCGCACGTTATTTTCCACACTGAGAACGGTCAGGTGACTGAGCCTATTGAAGAAGTTGTGGTTGACGTTGATGACCAGTACACTGGCCCTGTAGTTGAAAAACTATCTCTTCGTAAAGGTGAGATGATTGATATGCGCCCTTCAGGCGGCGGAAAAACACGTATTATTTTCCACGTTCCTTCACGTGCCCTTATTGGTTACCAGTCAGAATTTCTGACTGATACACGCGGTACGGGTCTTATCAACCGTATCTACCATGGTTATGCTCCTTTCAAAGGTGAAGTGCCTGGCCGTCGTAACGGTGCGCTTATTTCTATTGGTACAGGTGATGCGGTTGCATATGCTCTATTCCAGCTGCAAGACCGCGGTATCATGTTCGTTGAACC
>CAYVII010000140.1:0-4494 GCA_964451475.1 uncultured Rickettsiales bacterium | reverse complement strand
GCGCGGTTTTACCGAACTTGCGGAAAGTGATGAGAATGAAAGGGATCTGCGTGGCCATTTAAAAGGCAAAGGACAGTTTGACGTGACAGAGCACTGGGATTTTGGTTTTGACGGACAGTATACGTCAGACGATACTTATTTACGCCGTTATGATTTTGATAATACCGACCTTATTACGAGCCGTGCGTGGTTTGACCGTATATCGGAACGTAACTTCACGCGTTTGCAGGCAGTACATTTCAGGGGGCTACTTGCTTCCGATAATTCGGACGTAACGCCTTATGCAATGCCTTATTTGCGTTCCCGCATTGAATCGGCCTATGGGATAATTCCGGGCTTTAGCAAATCGAAAGTTTCGTTCGATGCGCGCGCGTTCAATATTGAGCGTGAGATAGGCGCTGAAAACCAGCGCGGCAGTTTGAAAAGCTCTGTTTATATTCCGCATATAACCGAAGGCGGGCATGTGTTTGAGGCGGAAGCATCAATCCGTGCCGACCAGTATAGTTTTGATGAGCCGACAATTGCAAAAGACAGCGCGCACCGCGTGATACCCGAAGCATCGGTGGGCTGGAGACTGCCGATGGTAAGTGATGACGGCGGCAATAAGGTTTTGGTTGAGCCGATTGTAAAAGTGATAGCGACGCCTTACAGCAATTATAATAAGGATATCCCGAACGAAGACAGTCAGGACGTTGAATTTTCCGACCTGAATGTGTTCCATGACAACCGCTACCGCGGGATTGACAGGGTAGAGAACGGCGTGCGTGCGCATTACGGCTTGCGCGGCGGATATTACGGTGATGATTACAACGTGAATTACCTTATTGGCCAGAATTACCGTTTCAGCGAACCTAAGAACAGCCCGTTAAATTCGGGCATTGAAGATAATTCATCGGACTTTGTGGGGCGCATCGGCACAAGTTATAAAGAGCAGGTTGACCTTACCTACCGTTTCAGGTTTGACCAGAAAAGCCTTTCTGCCCGCAGGCATGAGGTTGACCTTGACGTGAATATGTATCCTGTGAAGGCGAACATCAATTACTTTAACCTTGATTACGACTTCACAAATACTACCGATAACCGCGAAGAGGTTAGCGGCAGTGTGCAAGTCAATGTGACCGAGGACTGGAGCGTGATTGCGGCAGGTACGCGCAACCTTGCGGAACAGCGCAATATTTATGCGCGCGCGGGTTTGCTGTATGAGGGTGATTGCACAAATATTGAGGCTGTTGTAAGAAAAGATTACATTTCTGACCGTGACGCAAAATCCGGCACCTCATTTGATTTCAAGGTCGGGCTTAAGAATTTAGGAGAGATATGAGGATAGTTCTATTTGCATTGTTTTTAATGCTTTCGGCAAATGCCGCGCAAGCTGCCGACTTGAAAATTGCCGCAACGGTTGGCGAAGAGGCTATTACCACATATGACATGGTGAACCGCACCAAGCTTATAATTTTTTCAACCGGTTTGCAGCCCGACCGCGAGACCTTCAATAAAATTGCGCCGCAGGCATTACAAAGCCTCATAAACGATAAAATACTTATGCAGGAAGCCGACCGTCTTGGTATTAAAATACCCGAGGAAGAGATAGCCGGCGCTAAAAAATCTATTGAGCAAAAGAACGGCATGCAGGAAGGGCAGCTTTATGCAACGCTTGATAAAGCGGGAATTGCTTCAACTACTATGGACAACCAGATAAAGGCGCAAATTGCGCAGGCGATGATACGTTCTATAAAAATCCGCCCGCTGGTGAATATAAGTGATGATGAAGTGGAAGATTTTGTTAAAGCGCAAAGTTTTAACCAGGAAGTTGAAGAATATAACCTGCATGAAATAGTTTTGCCGGTAGAAGCGCCTGAAGATGAGGATAAGGTTAAAGACCTTGCTAACAAGCTTTACCAGGAAATCAAGGCAGGAAAGGATTTTGGGGCGATCGCGCGTGAATTTTCGGCCTCGGCATCAGGCTTTAATGACGGCGTGGTTGGCTGGATGCCTGAGAACCAGATACCTAAAGAGATCCTTGCCGAGATAAAAAAGAACGATATTGGCACTATAAGCGAGCCGATACGCTCTATTGAAGGGTTCTTTATTGTGAAAGCTACCGAGAAGCGTAAGCAGAATTCAATTGCGCAGGAAGATGAGATCAACCTGAAGCAGTTTGAGCTGCCGTTCCCTGATAAAGCCGATGCCAAGAAAACAAAAGCAGGCATGGAGATGCTTACAAAGCTGCAATATGATGATGAAGCCTGCCAGAACCCCGATAGTTTTGCCATGCGCAACGGGTTTGGCTCAAAAGATTTCGGCCAGATGAAAATTGCGAATCTTGACCCTAAGCTTAAACCGCTGGTTAGCGAGCTTGAGGTGGGTAAGTTCAGCACTCCGGTAAAGACCAGTAAGTCCGGCCTTGTGTTCCTTGTATGTGAGCGTATTGAGAATATTGCGCCGCTGATCGATGACAATAAACGTGAAGAGGCGCGTAATGCGTTGTTTGCGCGTAAGATGGACTTGCAGACGCGTAAATATTTGCGTGACCTGCGCCGTAAGACGAATATTGAAGTTAGGATATAATGTTCCCGAACCCGAAGGAAATAGCTGAAAGGCACGGCTTGTGGGCCAAAAAAGCGCTTGGGCAGAATTTTATTTTTGACCTTAACCTGACGCGTAAAATTGCCAATTCCGCCGGTAACCTTAGCGGTGCTAATGTTGTTGAGATTGGCCCGGGGCCGGGTGGGCTTACGCAGGCTATTTTAGAAAAAGACATCAATAAACTTTATGCAATTGAGTTTGATGAACGCGCAATTGCGGGACTTCAGGAGTTGAACTCACCCAAGCTGGAAATAATAAATGACGATGCGCTGGAAATTGACCTGCGTAAAGTTGCGCCCGAAGGCTGCCTTGTAATTGCCAATTTGCCTTACAATATAGGCACGAAGCTGCTTATGGACTGGCTGGAATATGCGAACCATTTCAAGTCATTTACCCTGATGTTCCAGAAAGAAGTGGCGGAGCGTATCGTGGCCGTGCCGCGCACTAAGGATTATGGTCGTGTCTCTGTTATTTCCCAGTGGTTATGCCATGCGGATATTTTATTTGAAGTTCCGCCAACTGCATTCGTGCCTGCGCCAAAAGTGACATCGGCCATTGTAAAGCTTACCCCGCGTGAAAAACCTTTGTTCCCTGCCGATAAGAAAAAGCTGGAGATGGTGGTGAAAACTGCCTTCAACCAGCGCCGCAAGATGCTGCGTGCCAGCCTTAAAAGCTTAAATGTTGATTTTGGGGCGCTTGGCATAAGGCCAGAAGCACGCGCAGAGGAACTTTCTATCGAAGATTTTTGCAAAATTGCAAATTCACTGTAATAATCGCGCCCGAAGAATATTTTATGAACAGGTTAAGCATATCATTGCTGGCAATAAAGGCCAATTACGGCATCTTGAAAAAACAGATGAAAGGCAAGGAATGCGCTGCGGTTGTTAAAGCAAACGCGTATGGCCTTGGCATAAAACCCGTTGCCGAAGCGCTGTGGGCGGAAGGTTGCAAGAAATTCTTTGTGGCGCTTATGGAAGAGGGCGCGCAGCTAAGGCAGGTTTTGCCTGATGCGGAAATATTTGTTCTGCACGGCATAAATGATGCGGAAGAACGCGCGCATTTTGAGCATTTTAATTTAACGCCCGTGCTTAATAACCGCGGCCAGCTTGAGATATGGCCTAAAGACCGCGCCGCCGCCGTGCATTTTGATACAGGCATGACTCGTCTTGGTTTTAAAAAATCAGAAGCAGGGCTTTTGATGCAAAATAAAATAAAGCTGGTGATGAGCCATCTTTCCTGCGCGGAGCTGCCGAAGAGCCCTTATAATTATAACCAGCTTATTGAGTTCAACGAAATATGCGAGCTGTTCCCATCATTTCCTAAAAGCCTTGCCAATTCTTACGGGATCTTCCTTGCCGATGAGTTCCACCATAATTTAGGCCGGCCGGGTATTGCGCTTTACGGCGGTAACCCTACGCCTTATGCAGCAACTAACCCAATGCAGAGCGTGGTGAACCTGCGCAGCAAAATAATTCAGGTGAACCATGTGACGGAAAAGCGTGGGGTAGGTTACGGAGCAAGTTATACGGCAAGGCCTGGCGATATATTTGCCACCATACCTTGCGGATATGCAGACGGTTTATTGCGTACACTCAGCAACCGTTCAAAAGTGTATGCCGCAGGCCACGCTTTAGATGTAGTTGGCCGTGTTTCGATGGACCTGATAACGGTTAAGATAAACAACCTGCCGGAAAGTTTGCAAAAAAACGGAACTGAGGTAGATATAATAGGTAACGAATATACTATCTGTGATATGGCGCGTGACGCAGGCACTATTGAATATGAAGTGCTGACCCGCCTTGGTAACAGATTCAAGCGTGTATATGAATAGGATCTGAATGAAAATTGTTCTTGCCCCTGCTGAAAACCTTCTTGCCAATATCGGCTCTATTTTCCTTGGCTTTTTGG
>CAYVII010000139.1:0-4532 GCA_964451475.1 uncultured Rickettsiales bacterium | reverse complement strand
CGTCCACATTCTTAGGTATCACATCAAAATAAAGCTTCTTGGCTGTTTGCGGTTTGCCGAACATGTAATTAGAAAGGCTTTCGGGTGATGCATATGTCAGCCATTGCTCAATAGATATACCGTTACCTTTTGATTTGGATATCTTCTCCCCCTTCTCATCAAGGAATAATTCGTAGTTAAATTGTACAGGCGGGTTGCCGCCAAGAACTTTACAGATGGCAGAGTATATTTTGCCGTTCACTAAGTGGTCTTTGCCGTACATTTCAAAATCAACATCAAGTGCTGCCCAGCGCATACCAAAATCCGGCTTCCACTGAAGTTTTACGTTGCCGCCTGTAACAACCAGCTCAGTTTCAGTTCCGTCTTCATCATCAAATACTATCGTGCCTTTATCGGCATTCACCGCTTTCATCGGCACATAGAGTACATTGCCTGTTCTTGGCGAGATCGGCAGGAACGGACTGTATGTTTTCTGGCGGTCGGGACCTAAAGTCGGCAGCATTATTTTCATGATGTCTTCGTATTTCTTTAGCGCCAGCAGCAGCTTCTCATCAAACGTACCGTTCTTATACAGGTCAGTTGCTGATTTGAATTCATACTCAAAACCAAAAGAATCAAGAAAACCGCGCAGACGCGCATTCATGTGGTGGCCGTAAGATTCGTGCGTACCAAACGGATCAGGAACAACAGTAAGAGGCTTTTGCAAATAACCCGCCAGCATTTCCTGCTGCGGCAGGTTTTCAGGAACTTTTCTAAGCCCGTCCATATCATCAGACACGCAAAACAATTTTGTAGGGATGTCCGATATCTGGTGGAACGCATTACGAACCATGGTTGTGCGCGTCACCTCACCGAACGTGCCGATATGCGGCAGGCCTGAAGGACCGTAGCCCGTTTCAAACAGCACATAGCCTTTAGCGGGCGGCTTATTCTTATAGCGGTCGGCTATTTTTTTTGCTTCAACAAAGGGCCAGGATTTTGCATCATTATAATTCATAGGTTAGGGAAACTATGGATTTACAACGAAATAGTCAATTATTCTTTGAAATGCCGCCCTCTAGCGTTTTGGCTGAGTGGCTTTTGGAGCTGTTTTATTTTGTGCCGGCGCCGCAGTTACTTTTGCAGAAGGCTTGGCTAATTGCAGCAGTTCCTGCAGATCATTTGCCGCATCTGTCTTTTTCAGGGAGTTTAATGTACTAATAGCTTTAAGTACCTGTTCATCCGTCTCAACCGTTCTAAGGTTATTTGCAATATTTTTCACCGTGGTGTTGGAGTCTGAAATAAGCTCCTGAGCAAGGAACGCAATTCTGTCTTTAGTCTTATTATTGGTAACCGGAGCAGGTGTCTTGCCTCTGGCTATTGCATCTCTAAGGGCAGAAGCTACCGGATGTCGCTCAACGCTCTCTGCTTTTTTTACAGCGCCGCCCGCGGGCTGCTTAAGACTTTCCTTCGTAAGTAATATCAACTCATATATCTGCATACTTGCAGGTGATTTTGCGCGTGATAATATTTTATATTCCTTCATTACCTCGTCATCTGTCTGTGCTTTTTTAATATTTGCCACAGCCTGTTTTACCGCAGGATCCTGATTTGATATAAGCTTGCCGGCAAGCTCCGCCATTTTCTGCTCATTTTTACTATCGCTCGCTATCGCCACGTTCGGGCTTTCCAGTATTTCCCTTATTCTGGCCGCAGCCGCAACATTACCTGCATCATCTTTAGAAACAGCTTTAGCAGTGTTAGATGCAGGTTTATTCTGAGCCGATATAGGGGCAGCCGGTTTGTTCATACCCTGAGCATTTACTGCTACCTTCTGGGAATTCATCTGGCCTGCCTGACTGTTCATCATCTGGTTATTCGTCTGGCCGTTCATCGGGTTGCCTGCAGGACGGTTATTAGGCTGAACATTGTTCATCATCTGCCTCATAGGGTTAGACTGCTGCATTCCGCTATTATTGCCACCCTGACGGCTCTGCATCTGATTTTGTATCATTTGCTGCGGTCCGTTCATTTGCTGCCTAGCATTATTAGGAGCGTCTATATTATTGTTCATACTACCCGGAACCTGAACCATGTCAGGACTTCTCTGCGGATTGCCCTGCATATACTGAAGGCTTGGCGGCATCTGCATATTATTTTGCCCCTGGGCGTTCAGCGGAGCAGGATAATTCACACCCGGTCTTGGCTGCATGTTCATGCCGCCGCCCCTCATCTGCTGCATAGGGCTTGGCCCCCTGTTTACAGGAGCTTCAGGAGTAGCACCTATTGGCAGACCAAGCACCTCTGCATGATATGTTTTACCTGCGAATGTGCGCATAACGTTCAGATCAAGCCTGTGGTTACTTGTAAGCCAGAAAGTAAGCTGCTTTTTCTCTTTATCGATCTTAACTTCGGTTACAGCGTCAAGACGACCATCCTTAAAATTAAAATTGAAATTGCTCAGGTCATATACAAGCTGCACCCTGTCAGGTTCGGCACTTATAAGAGTTATACTGTTCTTATCATCACCCAGCTTGTATTTTTCATCATTGATCCACGCCGTAACCTCTTTAGGACTGTCATATATTATTGAACCCAAATAAACCTGTCTTACCGGCTCGGGAAGTTTTGGAACAATTTCTCTTACAGGCATATCTGTTCTTAAATTGCCGCCCGCATCATCAAGTTCACGTGTTGCAAGTATCTCGTAATATGCCTCATAGGCTTTTTGCAGCTTTTCTGCTGTTTCAGGATCAAATAATAAAGAATTGAATATTACAGGACGCGAATTTATTTTTACCGTCTCATCAACCGAAGGAAGCATATCCTCCGCTGTCACTTCTTCCGAGATTGATTTTTGCGGTTTACTGTTAATTACATCAGGCACATTTATTTCTTCGGCATTTGCATGTGCAGTAATGCCCGAACAAATAAGAATGGCAGGAAGCAGCTTTCTAATTTGCATTAGCGCCCCCTTTCTTATCTGCCGGAGTAACCGGAGCATTATTCGCAGGCTTTAAAGACTGAAGCTTCACCGCAGTTGCAGGCTTAGATGTTGCTGCAGGCGCAGGTTTGGCAGTTGTCGCAGCTGCCGGGGCCGGAGTTTTGACTTCAGGAGTAGCCGGGGCTTTTTTATCCCCGCCAAATTGCTTCGCAGGCTGTAAACCGTTTATGGGAACAAGTTTGTTTGAAGGTTTATTTTTCAGGTTGGCGTCTATTTTTGCCATAGCGGCGTTCATTTCTGCAGCACCCTGCTCCATCTCTTTGTTCGCTTCATTTAGCTGCTGGGTGGTTTTATCAAGATCTTTTGAAACCTCGGCCATCGCATCAAAGATATTTTTCAGGTTGTCAATATGCTCTTCACCTTCAACCGGCTGAATTGCGGCAACAAGTGTAGGATCAACCACGCCAAACCAGTTAAAGCTTACATCGCCTGTAACAATATTTACCTCATTACCTTTTGCAATACCTGCAAGGACGTTATCGTCAACCGTACCGGTTCTTTTTATATTTACCGATGATATACTCACAACACCCGGCAAAGTATCTTCTATAGCCGCAAGGAATTCATATATAGGCATATCATAGCTACAGCTGAACCTGATAGTTGCGTACGACGCAAGCGCCACTGTTTTTTCCCCTGAAAGCTTGTGCTTTACTTCCCTGAACCCGCTATTATTAAGCTGTATGCTGTTAAGGCCGAAACGTTTACGCATAGAAGCAATATTTGCCCTTGCGCTATCACGGGTAAAACTTTGCGGGTCAGCACTTTCAGATGCCGCATAAACATCATAGAAGCTCTTTGCCTCTTCCCTGATTTTCTGTTCTGTTTTTATTTCCGCAAGTTTACTTTTAACCTGCATTACCTGAGCATTCATGCGGGTAAGCTCTTCTTCCGCATTTGATATCTGCATTGAAACTACATAGTTCACGCTGCCAAGGAAAACCACTACCGCAACCAGCAGTATCACCACCTTTATAAGAGATTTTATGGCAGCCACTTTCATCATTTCTTGGCTTCCTTATCTGCTTCAGTTGATATTCTGAGCTCCGCCTGAAGACGCACCGTCTTATCAACCTTGGTATCAACACGCTGGGCAAGGAATTCAAATTCCTGCTCCGGCATTGCAACAGGAACTTTTGTATAACTTATATCAAGCCCCGGCAGTAGTTCCCTTAATTTAACCAGGAATGCATTTGAAATAGTACCTATCTCACTAGCTTTAGATTCTTTTATGACGAATTCAAAAGCTATATTGATGTCATATTTTTCAGATGCAGGTTTAAAGGTTGTAAGGTTTACAGTTTCAGCTTTCTGGGCTTTTCTTGCCTGTTTTGCCGTCATTTTAGAAGTATCTACAGGAGCAGTCGATACAGTCTGGCCGGTTACTTCAAGAGCTTTTTTGTTACCGTCAGTATATATAATAGAGCTTATAATTTTGTCTTTTCCGAATTCAGGCGATATTTTTGAAAGCACATTTAAAAGGCGGTATTTTTCGGAAGGAAGTAATTTATATATATTGAAGATAGATACCATTTTTTCAGTATCTGGC
>CAYVII010000138.1:0-4540 GCA_964451475.1 uncultured Rickettsiales bacterium | reverse complement strand
CAATTTCGGCAGGGAAGGCGGTAATAGAGCGTTTATAATTCTTTTGTTTGTTTATTTTGTCAAATTCCTGAACCAGTGATTTTCCTTCAGGCGATGAAGAGATAAAAAGTTGCAGCGTGATATTATATTTCTTTGCCAGCTCTTCAAAAAGGCCAAACGTCATTTTGCGGTAGTTAGGGTCTTTAGGATGGCAAAACATTGCAATATGCTCCCCTTTGGCAAAGCTGATATTGGGGATGGAATTATTTTTGCGCGTTTCATTATATTCTTTAATGAATATTTCTTCAGCCACAGGCTCAGGTATTTTTACGGCTGTTTTATTTATTATTGGTTTAATGACCCTGCCAAAATAATTATCGGATGTACGTTCTTTAATAACGGCAATTCTTGCCTCTGATGTCATGTTCATGGCAAACATGATGCGGTTCTTGCCAAAATTGCTAAGCGCAATATTGAAGTAATGGTCTATTGGCGTGTTAAGCGTGTGGTAAACAAAGCAGGCCGTATCATGCTCTGAAAGTACGGTAACAAAGGAATGCAGCGCTTTGGTGCGGTGGAACATGTTATCATCAAAAGCAATTTCCAGCGCTTCTTTAAGCGGTGTTGTTATGATATTGTCTTTAAGATGTTTCGGCACGGCCTCGCCGAGCGCTTCAATGAACTCAGCGCTAAGCGCGGCAGTTGTGCGTGCCGCGTTAAGCTCAATCTCGGTATCGTGCGGGGCAATGTCGGAAGGGAATTTTCGGTAACGGATAGTTACGCCCCTTTCCTTAATCCTTCTTTCAGGGGGCAGAGCAAGGGTTTCATCAAAAATTAAAAAGGTGACGTCGGAATTTTGCGGCAGGCAGTAAATATAATCCTCAAGCCCTTCCGGCTTATAGCTGAATATGGCAAATTTGCCTCTGGCATTTTGCTCAGGGTAATAAGGGCGAATGCCGTTTTCTTCAACTAGTTGGAATAGCATGCTTTCCACACGGTTTTTTACTACGCCTTCATTGCTAAAAAAGTTAATGCCGGCATCGTGTAACTGCAAATAGTCCTGATATATCTGTTTATGGTTGCGGTTCGCAAGAAAGTTGCATTGCAGCCTTAAGAATGAAATTGCCTCTTTTGATTCATTTGTGGAAGCGTTGGTTATAGCGGCAATCTTTTGGCGGATACCTTCATCTCCAAAATGCCTGTTGCTGTCCACAAATTTTTTAAGTGCATCAATATCCATGGTCTCGCTGTTCATGATGCTGTCAAGCATTGCCAGTTCTTTGATGTAACGCCTGTTTGTTCTGGCCTCAATGCGCAGATGCTTTTGTTCAAGATACTTGAACGTGCTCTTTTCCAGCCATTTACGCGCATTAGGGTTATGCGGCTGCATTTTGATGCGGAGCTTAGCCTGTATAAGCACATAAGGCCACAGGTTGAACCTGTCTAATATCCTGTCGCGCTTTTTATAATGCATCAGTTTCATAGGCTGGTAGCATATTGGATGCCGCAGTTTATGTTAAGAGGAAAATCAATTTGCCCCAAATCAGTGAAAATATTTGTTTGGTAAGGGAAAAAGAGCTATAAAACCCTAAATGATTTAGGGCTGGATATGACTACCGCAAAGGCTTTTGACGAAGAATACTGGGAGGCAGAGCATTCCCGCCGCCAGTGGGGCAAATACCCCAATGAGGCGCTAATAAGGTTTTTGCTTAGCACTTACCGCACGCCCGATATCCGCAAAAATACTAAAGTGCTGGAAATTGGCTGCGGCGCAGGCGCAAATATGTGGTTCGCCGCGCGTGAGGGCTTTGATGCATATGGTTTTGACGGCAGCGCATCGGCCGTTGTAAATGCCAACAAATATTTAAGTTCGGAAAATCTGGCCGCAAATATAGTAAAGGCAGATGCGGCTAATCTGGAAGCTATATTCCCTGATACCGAATTTGATGTGATATTTGATATCTGCACAATGTGCCACATCTCGCGCAGTCAGGCAGCGCCTATTTATAAGAAGATACCGCAACTGCTTAAAAAGGGCGGCTGGTTCTTCTCGGTTGGTTTTGAAGTTGGCACAACAGGTTGCGGAACAGGCCATGAGCTTGAAAAGCACACATACGGTAAGCCGACCGAGGGGCCTTTAAAAGATATTGGCGTTGTGCGCTTTACAACCGAAGAAGATATAAGGCAGCTAAACAACGGGCTTTATAATAGCGTGAACGTGGACAGCCTGAACAGCACCCGCGCAAACGGTGAATTGAAAGTGAATTACCTAATAACCACGGCGCAAAAGTGAGTGTAGTTATCACCGCTTCTGATCCTAAATGGGATAAGTTCCTGCAAAACTTCCCGCGTAAAGACATATATTTTACGGCGGATTATCACAGGAGTTTTGAAACTACCGCAAGCCGCACCGCACAGGCTTTTTGTTATGAAGATAGCGGGAAGCATTTTTTCTTTCCCGTAATGCTGGGTGATGCAGGCAACGGCTATTTTGATATTGAGACGGTTTACGGCTACACGGGCCCGCTGGCAAACACAAGTGACTCAGGCTTTTTAGCTGCGGCCTGGGCTGCCTATAAAACATGGGCAAAAGAGAAAAAGATATTATGCCAGCTTGTGCGCTTCAACCCGCTGGTTGAAAGTCATGAATTCTATGACTCTGAAACTATTCATGACCGTGATACGGTGCTGGTGGATGTTACAGGGAAGTGGCGCAATAATTACCACCAGAAACTACGCGGGGATATAAGCCGTGCCAATAAGCTGGGACTGGAATTTGTAAGGCTGGATAGCGCGGCGCAGTTCAAAGACCTATATATTGCCGACATGCAGCGCATGAATGCGGGCGAGTTCTATTTTTTCAAAACCGAGCATTTTGAATATTTGCAAAACAGCCAGTCGGTAAAAATATATGGCATAAAGAATGAAGGCAGGCTCATAGCTGCCGCAAGCTTTATGTATTACGGGGAAAATGTGCATTACCATTTATCGGCCTCTGACCCTGAAAGTGAGCTTAAAGGCTATGCGGTAAAATTTTTGTTGGATAATGTAATAGCATTGGCGCATGAAGGCGGTTTTAAACATTTGCATCTGGGCGGCGGGCGCACGAATAAGCCCGATGACAGCCTGTTTTTCTTTAAAAAACGCTTTGGCGGAAAGATGCTTGAATACCGCCTTGCCAAAACAATTTTACTGCCCGATGAATATGAGGGTTTGAGGGTAAGATGGGAAAGCCTGCACGGCCAGCCGCCCCCGCAAAATTATTTGCAATTTTACAGGATAAAACAATAATCCGCGCATGGGGATGATATAGTGACAATGATGAAGGCACTGGACGTTCAGGGCAGGGTGATAAAAGCCCTTTTCCTACGCGAGATGAAAACCCGCTTCGGCGAGAAGCGCTTGGGTTTTTTATGGGCATTCATTGAACCTGCCATCCACGTAATAATAATTATCTCCATCTGGAAAATATTCGGCAGGCTAGGCCCGCCGGGCATTCACCCGGTTTTGTTCATTGTCACGGGCGTAATACCTTTTATTATGTTCAATAATATTTTGAACAAAACCATGCAGTCTATTGCCGGAAACAAGGCGCTGCTTGTCTTTCCGCAAATCAAGCCCATAGATTTTATAATATCGCGCATAGTGGTTGAATTCACCACATACGGAGTAGTGTTCATTGCCTTTATTTATGCCTGCAAATTTCTTGGCTTTGATTTTTACATAGAATACCCGCTTGGCGTATTCAGCAAATTTGTGCTTATGGCGCTGCTTGGCGGAGGGCTGGGCTATTTGTTCATGCCGCTAATTTCCACGCTGCCGTTCCTTGAGCATTTTGTGCGCTTCTTACAACGCGCCCTTTACCTTAGTTCAGGCGTGATATTTTCAATTGAAAAGCTCCCCGCAAGCATAAGGCATTACCTTGACTGGAACCCGATATTGCAAACCATACATATGCTGCGCGCAGATTTCTTTCCGCAAATGGAACTGAAGCCTGAGTATAGCAATGTTGATCTTGTAACCTTTGTAGTGGCACTGCTTTGGCTGTTTGGCATAATACTTACCAAAAGGCTGATGATACAGATATTGAGGGACAAATGATAAAGCTTAAGAATGTAAGCAAGGGATTCATGACTGTCCGCCACGGCTGGAAGCAGGTTCTGCACGATATAAATATAGAACTTCCGCAAGATAAGAATCTGGGGATACTTGGCGTGAACGGCGCGGGTAAATCAACCTTGCTCAATCTTTTAAGTGGGCTTGACCTGCCTGATAAAGGTACGATTGAAACGGGCGGCACGCTGCTTTCATGGCCGCTTGGCGGAATTGCGGGCGTACATGGCAGTCTTACGGGCAAAGAAAATATCAAATTCATATGCCGCATTTATGACCGCGATATTAAGGAAGTGACGAAATTTGTACAGGACTTTGCCGATCTGGGGGATTACCTTTACATGCCGGTGCGTACATATTCATCGGGCATGAAAAGCCGCCTTGGTTTTGGCATAAGTATGGCAATTAAGTTTGATACTTACCTCATAGATGAAGGTTTCTCTGCCGG